>JBJYXQ010000724.1:4914-11954 GCA_046260035.1 Anaerolineae bacterium | reverse complement strand
GCCTTCAATGCCAAGTCTTCGGGTACCCATCATATCTATGTCATGAACCGGGATGGAAGCAATGTCCGTAAAATCACCGAGCGCACAGGCGATAATGTGATGCCCGCGTGGATCGGCAATGATCGCATTGTCTTCAGTGGGGATATGGGAGACATGACCTGGGATCTTTTTATTGTCAATGTAGATGGTTCTGGTTTAGTACGGTTGACGGACACACAGTATTCTGAACGGTATCCGCATTGGCATCCATAGGCTGCGCTGACGGTGCTATTTCTCTTGCTATAACCGCGCAATTTGTTCTCTATGAGGAGGTCATTTGTGCATAATGTAGTATTGCTCACCGTGGATTGCCTGCGGGCTGATAGGTTAGGGGTCATGGGCCAAACTCAGGGCCTCACACCTAATCTGGACGCATTGGTGTCGCAATCGACGGTTTTTCCCCAAGCTTTTGCTGTGGGCCCCCGAACACCAGAGTCTTTTCCGGCTATTCTAGCTTCCACATATCCACTGACCTTTAACGCTGACTGGCATCTGCCGGAGAAGTTGACTACATTAGCCGAGATTCTCCAACGTGCCGGCTATGCGACCGCGGCTTTTCATTCCAATCCTTACCTTTCCTTGAATTTGGGTTATGGCAAGGGATTCAGCAGTTTTTGGGATTCGATGGAAACGACATCCGCGGTTAGCAAGCTGGCCTCCCGAGCCAAGTTAATTATCAAACGCGATTCAACTCTATACCGGTTTCTCAGACGTCTGGCGCGTCGTTTTGAGACGCAAGCCGAAATCTCCTATTATACCCGTGCTGAAGAAGTAAATGGTCGCGCTATAAAGTGGCTTCAGAATCAGCAATCACCTTTCTTCCTCTGGCTTCACTACATGGACTTGCACTATCCCTACAATCCACCGGTTTCATTTGTGCAAAGGGTGCGGCCCGAAGGTATTCCTAAAGCACAGCAAGCGGATATCGTTTCGCGTTCGTTGGAGAAGCCCGAGTCGATAACTCAGGCCGAGACCCAGATTTTGGAAGACCTCTACAATGCAGGCCTTCTCTACGTGGATGAAGGTATAGGTAACTTGCTCAGTGTTTTAAAGCAACTCAATCTTTTTGATGACACTTTTGTCTTTGTTACAGCAGACCATGGTGAAGAATTTCTGGAGCATGGGAGTTTTGGACATGGTGTCAAAATTCACTTGCTTAAGGCGAATCGTCCTATACTGAAGCTATACGATGAGCTTCTTCACGTACCGCTGGTTCTGCGCTCTCCTATATCAACAATGATGCCGCGTAGAGTTTCTTCTCTGGTCAGTCTGATTGACTTGGCACCTACCCTGGTTGATCTTTTGGATATCGAAGAGGCCGATTGCTGGCAGGGAATATCCCTAGTACCGTTGTTAAAAGGCAATGTGGATCGGCTAAGGGAAGGCGTTTTTAGTGAGTATGCTGTGCGAGGAGAAACTGAACGCTGGCCCATCGTTTCTTACAGAACATCGAGGTGGAAGTTTGTCTACGATGGTGTAGAGCAAGGACACGAGTTGTATGATTTGGAGTGCGATCCAGCCGAACAAAACAATATCTATGCGACTCGGCCGGCTATCCTTTCGGAACTTGAATCCGCCGTGCATCAACATCTTGCAGATGTCAGGGGTGAAACTTCTCAAACGACCGAGGGCGGGATTACGCCCGAAATGATAGAACGGTTTAGAGGGCTAGGCTACATCGAGTAGAGTTTCGCCCTCGATTCCGGAGTTTATCAAGGATGACCCAGGTTTCGATGCTCACAATTGAAGACATCCTGAACTATTTCCCAGAAGGTAGGGCGGAAGCTGCCTACGATCTCATCCGTCGCGCCTACGACTTCGCCGATGCTGCGCACAAAGGCCAGATGCGTAAGTCTGGCGAACCCTACATCATTCATCCTCTTAGTGTAGCTTACCTCTTAGCCGAAATGCACTTCGATCCAGCGGTCATCGCCGCTGGATTGTTGCATGATGTGCTTGAAGACTGCGATGTGCCACGCCCAGAGTTGGAGGCGCAGTTTGGCCAGGAAGTCCTTATGCTGGTTGAGGGCGTGACCAAACTAGACAAGGTTGAAGAGCGCGTCAAAGAAGACAGTGTGCGCTCTCGCGACCTTCAGGAGCTAGAAAGTCTGCGCAAGTTACTCCTGGCTATGGTACAGGATGATGTGCGTGTTATTTTCATCAAACTGGCTGATCGCTTGCACAATATGCGGACGCTAGACGCTCTATCCCCGGAAAGCCAGTTGCGCATGGCGCGCGAAACGTTGGAGATCTTCGCGCCGGTCGCTAACCGGCTCGGTATCTGGGTCTGGAAAGCCGAACTGGAGGATCTCGCCTTTTGTTATCTCAACCCTCCGATGTACAAAGAGCTGAAGCAGCTGCTGATCACGCATCAAGACGAACGTGATGCCAGGGTTGCGGAGCACATCGCCTCACTGCAAGCGGCACTGGCTCAAGAGAAGATCCCAGCCAAGATCAAAGGCCGTCCCAAACACATCTACAGCATTTACAGCAAAATGCGGCGGAAAAACCTGCCTTTCTCGCGGATCTATGATACCGTGGGGATGCGTGTGCTTGTCGAGAATAATACGCAGTGTTATCAGGTTTTGGGAATCGTACACCAGTTGTGGACGCCGGTGCCGGGGGAGTTCGATGATTACATCGCGCATCCCAAACCCAATGACTACCAGAGTCTCCATACCGCAGTGATCGGAAAAGATGGTTCGCCGTTGGAAGTGCAGATTCGTACGTATGAGATGGACGAAGTCGCGGAATTTGGCGTCGCTGCACACTGGCGCTACAAAGAAGAAGAGCTTGCATTTAGCCAGGAGGCAATGGAACAGATTTCCATTGTGCGTCAGAGCGTTCAAGACTACACAGACGAAGTGGATGATGTGCGTGACTTTGTGGCCTCGGTGCGTTCGGATGTTTTTCAGGACCGTGTTTACGTCTTTACGCCACGTGGCCGCCTGATTGATCTGCCACTCGGTGCGACACCGCTAGACTTTGCCTATGCTGTACATACCGAAATCGGTCACTCGTGTCGCGGTGCCAAGGTTGATGGGCGGTGGACGCCGTTGCACTACCAACTCAAAACTGGCGAACAGGTGGAGATCATCCGAGGGCGCAAAGATGGGCCGAGCCGCGACTGGCTCAACGATGAGTTAGGCTACACCAAGACGTCCCGCGCCCGGCAGAAAATTCGACAATGGTTCCGCCGTCAGGGGAAAGAACAAAATATCGCTCAAGGCCGTCTCGCTGTCGACAAACTTTTGCGTCGTCTCGAACTGGTCCTCTCTATGGATGAAGTGGCCGAGCTTTTTCGTAAGCGTTATCCTAATACAGAAGATTTCCTGGCAGCGGTTGGCATTGGCGACATCAGTAGTGGGGCGATTGCCAGGCGTTTAGAAGGCTACATCAGCCAATTCGGTGAGAAGCCAGCGGATGATGATGGCGGCGAGGATGAAGGAGATCTGTATACCGGTACGCCTGCGGCATTGCCGGATGTTGTGACCGGCGCGATCAACATTCGTGGCACTGGTGGCATATTGACCCATTTGGGAAAGTGCTGCAATCCCATTCCTGGCGATGATGTTGTGGGCTATATCACCCGTGGGCGTGGCGTGACGGTGCACCGGCAGGATTGCCCCAATATTACGCGCATGGGACCGCAAGACATGGAGCGCCTGATCGATGTGGACTGGGGACCGAATAAACACACCTTCCCGATTCAGGTGATTGTAACCGCCTACGATCGTTCCGGGTTGCTGCGTGATGTCACCGAAGTGATCGCCGACAATGACATCAATATGGCAGCATTGAGTACCGGCAAACGCAGTCGTTATAACATCATACCGGTGTATATTACTTTGGAGGTCCCGGACTTGTCAACGTTGACGCGCGTGTTGGGAAAGATTGAGCAGATCCGCAATGTGATCGATGCCAGGCGTATGATATAAGCACAACCGTCTATCATAGTAAAAGCCCCCTTGGATGATAAAAGGGGGCTTTTTATTGTGTGTTTTGTATTCAGACGTTTATGATGGTTCGGTCAACACAGCTTCTTGCCAATCTAGATATTCCCATCGTTCGGCTTTCTGTGTCTCTAGCCAGGAAGAATATTTGTCTTGGCGCATCTGTTGCATCGTCGTCTCATCCACCGGACGTTCTTCATGCCCGTTGATATAGATCACGTAATATTGTCCATCACTACCCAACGTCGGCTCTGAAGCTTGACCAACAGGCGTATTGAAGGTCACCTGTTCAATCTCTGGGCCTAACTGTGCGCTCAGATAGCCGGCCGGTATCCAAGATAGTTCATAACCCGCCGTCACATCGTTATCATCGTTGTTGAGTTCCTCGATCAGCGCGGCGGGATCTTCGCCAAGCTCGATCCGTTCGCGGAGCGCCAGCCCGATTTCCTCAGTATCGACTGCGAAAAAGGTAGGATCAACTTGATCTGAGGTTTGCGGAATGTCTTCGCCAATGGCTGCTATGAGTTGATCGCGCAGCAGGCTGGTCTCAACCATTGTGCGGAAATCCTGCTCGGATAAATGGCTGGGTTTTAGGAAATTCTCCACAACGTTTTGATACAGTGTATCAAAGCTCTCAATCGTTGTCGTATCCGTGACCGTCTCAGCAGCAGTCCGGTCATAACCGACGATTTGCTCGATGGCCAGGTCCACGTCTTCCTGGCTTACAGTTAAATTACGAGCTTGCGCTTCCTTCCGTACCAGCACCTCTTCCAGCATATTGTCCAAGACTTGTTGTCCGACTACAGAAGCCATGCTGGCCGAGAGTTGGTTTTCCAAATCAGTTGCCGCGCTTTGGAACTGCTGGTAATAGCTCTGCATCGTTTCGTCAGTGGGATCAATTTGTGAGAGGTAACCTTGATAGTTGTTGAGTTGTTGGCGCATTAACAGGCGCTCATAGTACTGACGATGTTGAAACTGTTGGGTGGTGATCGCGGTATCATCCATACGGGCGACTGGCTTGTTGGCTTTGACGACCAGTTCCGTAATAAGTCCGTATCCGATGATGAGCAGGATGACTGCCACAACCCCAATCGTCGACCACACCAGGATTCGATTGAGTTTTTCCTCTTTTTCCCGCCGGGCGACTTGCCTGCGAGTCGGTGCCTTATGGGTGCTTTTTTGTTTAGCCATACTTAATTCTCCAACAAATGCCGGGCATAGGATCTAAGCCCTATGCCCGGCTTGGTAAATTTATCGTATCATCTTTGCATTTCGGCAACAAAGGGCAGTAAGGCCATGTGCCGTGCGCGTTTAATTGCCACGGTCAACTGCCGCTGGTGCTTAGCGCACGTGCCCGTCTGGCGGCGCGGGCGAATCTTCCCGCGGTCGCTCACAAACCGACGTAGCAAATCAACATTCTTGTAATCGATGTCATTTGATTTCTCACTGCAAAAGTAACAAACTTTTCGACGTGATGAAAAACGGCGTCCACGACGCTGTCTATAGTTGCTCACAGTTAATCTCCTTAATCATAATGGTTTGGACTATCTATGTCCTCGTCAACGAAGAGTTCGGATTCTTCTTCGGACGCGCTCTCGTATCCGTCCAGGAAAATGAGTTCCTGGGCGACGAGTTCGGTGCGATAATGACGTTCGCCATCTGGACCTTCCCAACAACGGGTTTGCAAGCGGCCTTCGACGTAAACCTGGGAACCTTTATGGAGCCGTTTTTTGCATAACTCCGCCAGTCCACCCCACGTCACGACATGAAACCACTCAGTTTCTTCTTGCCGCTCGCCTTCGCTGTTGGTCCATCCCCGCGTGGTGGCGACGCTAAAGGACGCAACCGGGCGACCACCGGCGGTGAACCGCATTTCCGGGTCGCGCCCCAGGTGCCCGATAATCATAACTTTGTTGAGTCCGCGTGCCATCAAAGTACCTTTGTAGAGTGTCTTTATTCTTCGTTTTCGTCGTCAGATGTGTCGTCGTCGCTGGCGCCATTATCGTCATCGTCGTCTTCTTCTTCAGATGTGGCAATGGCTTCAGGCTCCGGACTGTGCTCTGGCTCCTCCGGCGTGAATTCTTCCTCAACGCGGATGACCATTTCGCGCAAAACACCTTCGGCAAGGGTGAGGCTGCGCCTGAAATCGGACACTTTCTCCGGCGTCATAGCACATTGTACCAGATAGTACTTTCCCTCGTTTTGGTTTTGGATGGTGTAAGCAAGTCGCCTAAGTCCCCAGCTTTTGAAGCTGAAAACCTCACCGTCTGCTTGTTCGAGGTATCCTTTCACTCGATCGAGAAGGCTTTCACTGTCCTCCTCACTAAGCGTAGGATCGATGATGAACAACAATTCGTAATTATGTTTCTTATGTTTAGCCAAGACGGATTGACCTCCTTTCTATGGGATTACTCCTGGTCTCATGCCAGGAGCAGAAAGTCCGTCTCCAGACTCTGGGGTATCTTACCATAAAACATCGGTTTGGCAAATACCAAAAAGAGGCCCTTGCTTAGGGCCTCCTGGCTGTGAGTTTGCGTCGGTCTGTAAGCCGGATTCTGTCATCGGTCGTCATCTATCTGGGACCGGTGTCACCACCGGCCTCTAGCGGCCTACCCGGAGGTTGCCCCTTGTGGGGAAGGGAACGGGTCATTCCCCGGCTTTACAGCCTTCCCTCCTGCTTGGCCTTGCTCCCAACGGGGGTTGCCTGGCCGTGCCGGTTGCCCAGCACGCCGGTGGTCTCTTACACCACCTTTTCACCCTTACCAGGTCTGACGACCTTCGGCGGTTTGTTTCTGTGGCCCTGTCCGCGAGTTGCCCCGCCCGGGCGTTACCCGGCGTTATGCCCTATGGAGTCCGGACTTTCCTCGCGCTGACGTGCATTTGACGCAGCACGCGACTACCTGACCAACGCAAGCTCTTCGTCACGATACTACGTTTTGACGTTCTGTCAATGCAAAGTCCACAGGATGATCTCCGGCGTGGCGAGGAAGCGCGCGCGCGGTGCACCCAAGCCCTCCATTCCCAATCCCCGGCTGACGTAGAGTGTAG
>JBJYXQ010000724.1:0-4814 GCA_046260035.1 Anaerolineae bacterium | reverse complement strand
GAGCGGCCTCGGGCATTAGATCGGGCGTATGGTAGAGTAGGAGTGTCAGGGCGTCACGCGGTGCGGCTTGAGCTAAGCGTTGCAGCGCGGTGGCGTCACGGGCCTCGTTGTAAGTGGTGCGGACACCGAGCAGGTGCAGAGTCTGCTCGCCGTGCTGGATGGTATGTGCCTGGTCATTAAGCCAGTGCACATCCAACCCGGCGAAAATCTCGGGGACGATCCCCACAACGTCGACGACCGGGCTGCCGGTGACGGCATAAACGCCGAGTGGCGCGTGCAACTGCGCCAACAACTCGCGCACGCCGGCCTGGGCGTCTGGATCGTATACGGAGGAGAGGTTGAGGTAATCGCCGGTCAGCAGGATGAGATCGGGGGCAAGCGTGGTGACCTGCGCCATAAGCGCGTCTTCGCGCGGGGATGGCCCCTCGAAGTGCAGATCGGAGATGTGCAGCACGCGTAAGGGTGGGGTGCTCTCGTTCCACTGCAGCGGATGGTACGTCTGCTGTGTGATGTCCAGGCGGAAAGGTTCGATCCAGGTGGCGTAGATCACGATGGCGCTCAGGAGGGTGTCGAGGATGGTGACGAGTGCGAAGCCGGCGCCGTTGGGGATGAGCAGCGCGCCGATCCAGGAAAGGAGCGTGCGCACCAGGGTCAATCCGAGCAGCGACGGTGTGATCGGTCCCCACGAACGGTGTTTGATTGGCAATAGCCCGAGCGTTGCCCAATCGATGGCGATAAAAATCGCGCTAATCCCGATGGCTGGGAGGCGTAGCGTTTGCCAGGGCCAACCGGCGATCGCCGCCAGTGCCACCCATGCCGGGAGCAATTTCACTGGCTCAATCTGGCCTACTGTGCCCGTGATGATCAACGCGAGGTGGACAAAGGAGCTGCGCCCGTCGGCGCGGTCGGGTGGGATGCTAGGGTGTTCGGCGGGTTTCATCGTTCGTCGAAGAATCGCGCGATTTCATCGCGCGCAAATGTAGGCAACGGGCGTTCTGTGTGCGTGCTGCGCAGCACGACATCCGGAGCTTCGCGTAGTGTACCGATCACAGTTGCGGGAATGCCCTCGCGTTCGAGCGCTCGGACGATGTCTGGCGCGCTGTCGGCGGAGACGGCAGCTAGGAGCGCACCGGAGGCGATAAGGCCGAGTGGATCCAGGTTCAGTGCCTCGCAGAGCGTGCGCGTCTCCGGATAAATCGGCAGCGCTTCGCTTTCTATGATCGCGCCCACGCCTGCCGCTTGGGTTATCTCGTGGATGCCGGTGGCGATGCCGCCTTCGGTGGGATCGTGCATCGCGTGAACGCCGCCGGAGGCGCCGCCAGAAGCGGCACCGGCTGTGGCGACAATTGCGGCGTCTCGCACGACGCTGATGCCCGGCTGGTGTAAGAAGTGCGCGGCGCGTTCCAACAGTGCTGCATCGACCTTCCCGTGTAATTGCGCTGCCGCTTCACGTGCCAGGATGGCCGTTCCCTCCACACAGATGCCTTTGGTGAGGATAAGTGCGTCGCCAGGGCGCGCGCCGTCGGAGCGCACTAAACGTTCTGGCGCGACCTCGCCGAACATCGCGCCGACGACGATAGGCCGTTCCAGGCCGTGGGTGATTTCGGTGTGACCACCCACGACGATCACGCCGATGGCGTGACTGGCGCTGTGGAGCTGCTCGAAGATGCGCGCCACAAGCGCGTGATCGGTTGTGGTTTCTGGCAACAGCAGTGTGGCGATCATCCAACGCGGCTGCGCCCCCAGACAGGCTATGTCATTGGCGTTGACGTTGACCACATACCAGCCGATCTCGTCGGTTGCAAAGGTGATCGGATCGGTTTTGGCGACGAGGTAGCGATCCCCGAAATCGATGACTGCCGCATCGCGTCCGAGACCAGGCCCGAAAATCACGCGGGGATCGGGTTCGCTGAAGGTATGGCTCAACAGGGCGACCAGATCGGCTTGTGGCAGTTTGCCGACGGGATAGGGCGCTGTGCGCTTTGCCGGCTCTTCCGCAGGTTGCGCGTTCTGTTGCTTATGAGGGTTGTTCATTTGCGATGAGGGTTACTCGGCCACCAGAATGGCGATTTCGTCGATAGCTGCGCCATAGGCGTGACCGGAGGCGTAGATGTCCACCTGGCGGATCGCTACCGGGTCGATGCCTTGGGCGTGAAACAATGGGAGCAGATCGGGGGATTCGTAGTTGTGCCAGACACCGGGTTGAGCGACCTTGATGTGCACCGCCTGCCATTCGCAACTCTGGCAGATGGGCTGGTTACCGTCACCTTCGATGGCATAAAAACCCTGGAGCCACTCGCGTACTGCGCCGGTTTGATCGGTGTATTTGATGCGGATCATCATTGGACATTCAGTGCCCAGAGAGCCGCACACGGTAAGGGTTTGCGTATCTATCCGCAGGCGTGCCCGCACACGCAGCGATTGGACGCCGCGAATATCTTGATCAACTTCTTGAGTGATGCCGGTTTCGGAGAATCCCTGGCCCATTCGGGTGAAAAGGACGATGTGGCTGTTGTCGGCCAGAGCTGTTTGCCGTACCGTCCCGCTGCTCTGATCGGCGAAAGCTGTGCGACTGAAGACTTCCCACGTCCCTTCCAGCGGGAGTTCGAAATCGCCGTTGCGATTGCGGAGGATGTCGCGCTCGCCGGTATAAATCTCTGTTACGCCTTCGGTCGTCATTTCGGCCCGTTGCAATTCGCCCAGGATGAACTTTTCCCCAGTGGTGGGATCGGGGATGTGGGCTTGGCCACTGCTGACGGCGAATTCAGTTTGATCCTCTTCGACAACGACCGTGTAGATGCCCCGGTCCATTTCCGCCGTGCCGTGTGGTGTTTGGACGCGCAACACTGTTGCGCGTTCGTTATCTTCTACGGCGATTTGTGTGTTGGCCCCACGCTGGATCGTAAGCGAGACCTGGTTGGGCAGGCGACTCGGCGAGAAACGTGGCGTTTGTGTATTCTCGATGGTGAGTTCGGTTTCGCCGTAGAGCTGTACGGTGACGATTGGGGGGGGAGGGGTTTCGGGATCATAGCTCTCCGGGTGGTAGAAGAGCAACCACGCCTCGGCATTTTCGGAAAGCCTAAACGTTTGTTTGCCGGTGATTTCGGCGTCGGTGTTGAGCAGGGTGGAGGTTGTGCTGCCCGCTTCCTGCTGTGCGATGATGCCTGCGCGCGGCTGGATAACGACCTTCAAAGGCCGTGTCGTGTTCATGATCAACCAACGCACACTCCATGGCGTGCCGATGGCGATGATCAAACAGACGCAGAAAGCGCTGAGCAGGATGGCCCAGGCGACAGTCTCAAATCTCTTGAACTTGTTCATGGATGAGGGTTTTCACCAGCGAATGTGGAAGCCGTGAAGAAGGTTTTTCGGCTGTTGCCAATCGATGTCCAGGTGGTCGACCGACCCGTGGCGTGCCCCTTTTTGTACCTGTTGGGCCAGGCGTTCTAGCTTGTTGCGTGGTCCCTCAGCCCAAATTTCGACAGTGCCATCGGCGCAGTTGCGCACCCATCCTGAAATTTCCAGGGGGAGCGCCTGCATTTGGACGAAACTGCGAAAGCCAACGCCCTGCACATATCCATGGACAATGATGTGTACGGCTGTTATGGAATGACTGACATCTGTCATACGTTCCTCCTACGCTCTCTATTCTATCAAACTCATTCTGTCTGGCAAATGCACAGCCTACTACCCTTTTGTCATTCTTTCAAACCAGATTATAATGAAACGGCTTATGGATGCAGTCCGTCAACGCATGGTCGCTTTCAATGCGCATTTGCTTTCCGCTGGAGACTCGTATCGTAGCGCCGGCATTGCCGTCTATGTGACGAATCTGTTGCGCGGTTTGGCTGCTATGGAGAGCGACTTGGGGTATCAGGTGCTTCTCGGTGATAGACGTTTGTCGTCCACGGACTTTGACTTGCCGGTGCACTTTTCTCGCGTTTCCACTACCCATCCCGCAACGCGCATCCTGTGGGAGCAGTGTGTTTTGCCCGGATTGCTGCGTCGTCTGGGAGCGGATTTGCTTCACGCTCCGGCCTTTGTCGGCCCACTATCCTCATCTTGTCCTCAAGTCATCACCGTCCACGATCTGAGTTTTCTGCGCTACCCGGAGTTCTTCCGCCGAGGGAATCGACTGTATCTGCGGACGTTGACCGGTGTCGCGTGCCGTCGTGCTGCTGCCGTGATCGCGGTTTCGCGCTTCACGGCCACGGAGGTGCAGCGCCTCTTGCATGTCCCGGCGTCGTGCATCCATACGATCTACCACGGCATCGATCCACGCTTTCGCCCACTGCCACCTGAAGAAGTGGCCGCGTTCCGTCGAGTCATGCAGTTGCCCGACCGGTTTGTGCTCTACATGGGGACACTGGAGCCGCGTAAGAACCTCAAACAACTCGTGCGCGCCTTTGCCCTATTGCGCGACCCCGATGTCCATCTCGTGCTGGCCGGTGGACTAGGTTGGCTGTACGAAGACATCTTCGCGGAAGTCGAACGTCTGGGCCTTGGCGCGCGCGTCCACTTTCCAGGCTTCGTGCCGGCCGCATTGCAGGCGCTATGGTATAATGCGGCTGAGGCTTTTGCCTACATTTCGCACTACGAGGGCTTTGGTTTTCCGGTGGCTGAGGCGTTGGCCTGTGGCATTCCGACATTGACGCTGGCAACGACCTCGTTGCCTGAGGCCGGGGGCGATGGTGTTTTGTTGATCGATCCCGGCGATGATGCGCCGGCAGGTGTTGAAGCCGCAATTGCCGACGGATTGCACCGCCTGTTGGTAGATATACCGTTGCGTGCAGAACTGCGCCAGCGTGGATTGG
>JBJYXQ010000723.1:0-3900 GCA_046260035.1 Anaerolineae bacterium | reverse complement strand
ACATCGGCGACGTGGGCTTCCTGATTGGATTGGGCTATCGCACCTTTATGTTTGGCGACAAAGTGTGTTTCCGGCGAGATAGCATCATCGAGGCGTTGAATTTGTTGGAGGCAGTGGCGGGGGAGTTTTAATTCCATATGGACAACCCTAATGTGCCTGAAAACAAAGCCAATATAGAACCCCTTACCGCCGACCTTGTGCGCGAACTCTGGTCGCAGACCTACAATCGCGAGGGCAAGCCCGACTGGTCGCACATCTTCCCCTACTACCACGAGGATATCGTCTTCGAGGATAGCATCCAGCGCATCGAAGGCATCGAGGCGTTCAAGGCACTGTGCGCCCGCCTCACCCGGCGCTGTGAGCAGATCGATATGGATATCTACGCGGTCGTGATGGAGGGCCGCGACGTCTTCCTGCAATGGAAAATGCAGATGAAGTTCAGGAATTGGCCCAGTTCTCCAGTCTACGGCTGCACGAAACTCACCCTCGGCGACGACGGCAGGATCATCGAACAGCGCGACTACTACGATCTCTGGGGCGATATCTTCAACGGCATCCCCGGATTCCGCCGGCTCTACCGGTGGTTTATGCGCAAGTACTTCGGATAAAGAAGCACAAACTAAGCCGCGAATCTTCACAAATCTTCACGAATCTGGTATATTTATGCGTGAAGATGAGTGTGGGTTCGTGGTTTGTTGTTAAAAGATTCATCAGTGACCGACGGTTCACCAGCGGTTGGGTGAAAACAGACTCAACATGGATGGACAGGATATTCAGGATTTTAAAGTATATCCTGTCCATCCTGAATATCCATGTTATTTTGGGCGACAAAGATGAAACTACCGGAAGAGTTGCAATTCATCGCCAACGCGCGGATGCCGCAGAAGACGACAGATGCGCGCATGGATGGGCGCGTCTGCATTGTGACGGGCGCGACGTCGGGTGTAGGACACGCGGCAGCACAGCGGCTGGCACGCGGCGGGGCGCATCTCGTGATCGTCTGCCGCAACGGCGAGAAAGCGGCAGCGGTGCAGGCGGAACTGGCGCGCGCGTATGGCACGCAGACGGACGTGGTACTAGCCGACTTTTCACGACTCGCGGATGTGCGTGCTGCCGCCGCGACGATCTTGGAACAATATCCCCGTATCGATGTCCTGATCAACAACGTCGGCGTGCACATGACGCACCGCACATTGACCGTCGATGGGCACGAAACGGCTTTTGCCGTCAACCACCTGGCCCCGTTTCTCCTCACCCGTCTGCTGCTCGATAGGATCAAGGCCAGCGCCCCGGCGCGCATCATCCAGGTGAACTCCCAAGGGCATCGTTTTGACGGGCTGGATCTGGACGATCTCACCTGGGCACGACGCTATTACATAGGAGTGCGCGGCTATGGTGCGGCCAAGACGGCGCAGTTGCTTACGGTCTGGGAATTGGCGGATCGCCTGGCGGGGAGCGGCGTCACGATTAACGCGATGCATCCCGGCGCGGTGAAGAGCAATATCGGCATGAACAACGGCCTACTCTACCGGTTGTATAATCGCATCGTGATCTACCCATTCCTGAAAGATCCCGCGATTGCCGGCGACGCCATCTATTACCTGGCAGCCGCACCCGAAATGGCAAACGTGAGTGGAAAGTTCTTCAACCTGACGATTGAGGAGCGCCCGGCAACCCACGCTTTGGACCGCGAACTTGGTAAACGTGTGTGGGCGATTAGCAATCAGCTTTCAGCCGTCAGCGAAAGGAACAATCTGAAAGCTGACGGCTGAAAGCTTCACAAGGAGCGATAGGTCCTGTTGTCAAATACAACTTATTGATGCGACGTTTTTCGAGGGGAGGGAGAGATATGAACTACGACGTGATTATTGTGGGAGGTGGCATCGCCGGATTGACGGCGGCAGCTTACGTCGCGAAGGCGGGCTGCAAGACGCTACTTTGCGAGAAGGAAAGTACCTACGGCGGGCTGGTGCGCACCTTCGAACGCAACGGATTTGTCTACGACGGCGGCATCCGGGCCATCGAGAACTCCGGCATTGTCTTCCCGATGCTCAGACAACTCGGGCTGGACATCGATTTCATCAAGAGTCCGGTTTCGGTCGGCATCGAGGATCGCGTGATCCGGCTTGACTCCGTCGAGAGCATCGCTGCATACCAGGCGTTGCTCACGGATATGTTCCCGGAGAGCCGCGACGAGATCGCCGCGATCATCAAACGCATCCGCACAATTATGGGCTACCTGGACGTCCTCTATGGGATCGACAACCCCCTGTTCCTGGATATGAAGAAGGATCGCGATTATCTGCTCAAGGTCATCCTGCCCTGGATGCCGAAGTACGCCCTAACCGTCGGCAAAATCTCTGCGCTGAGCGAACCGGTCGTCGATTACCTGCGCCGTTACACGCAGAACCAAAGCCTGCTGGATATGATCGCGCAGCACTTCTTCCAGGACACGCCGGCGTTCTTCGCCCTCAGCTACTTCAAGCTGTACCTGGACTACAACTATCCGCGCGGCGGCACCGGGACATTGCCCGAGAGACTGGTGCAGTTCATCGAGGATCATGACGGCGCAATCAGCACGGATACAGAAATCGCCGCCGTTGATCCCGAAAAGCGACTAGTGACCGATGCACATGGTCAGACACACAGTTACCGGGAGCTGATCTGGGCCGCCGATCTGAAAACACTCTACCGGATGATGGACCCAGAAGCCATCGGAGATAGCGCCATCAAGCGCGCCGCAGTGGAACGCCAGACCGCCATGGTCGGCAAAACAGGCGGCGATTCGGTTTTTACAGTCTATCTGGCCCTGGATCTGGACAAAAGCTACTTCGCCGATCGCGCCAGTCCGCATTTCTTTTACACCCCGCGCCGGGATGGGCAATCCCAAGCCGGACCGTGGCCCGTTGGTGAATCCCGAGAAACCATCGAGGCATGGTTGGAGAAATTCTTCGCCTTGACCACCTACGAGATATCGTGTCCGGTGATGCGCGATCCAACGCTGGCTCCAGCCGGGAAAACGGGCCTGATCGTTAGCATGTTGTTCGACTATAACTTAACGCGCCACATTCAGGAGATGGGATGGTATAACGACTTCAAAGCGTTCAGCGAAACGTGCATCCTCAACACACTGGATGCCTCGGTCTTTCCGGGGATCAAAGCCGCCGTCCTGGATCAATTCTCCGCCACGCCACTATCCCTTGCCAGGATCACCGGTAACGCAGATGGCGCTATCACAGGCTGGGCCTTCACCAACGCGAGCATCCCGGTAGAACACCGGCTGCCCAAGATCGCCAGAGCCGTCCGCACACCCATCCCCGGCATCCTCAAAGCGGGGCAATGGGCGTTCAGTCCGTCCGGGTTGCCCACGTCCATCCTCACGGGCAAGCTCGCGGCGGATGCGGCTATCAAAGCCTTGAAGAAGGCGAAATAACGCGAGGGCGTGAGCTATGAGCACAATCAGCATCATCGAACGGGAGATGACGTCCGTCGAATTCGCCCGGATGAACGCCGGGTTTGATGAAAACACGATTGACAACGGCGTCGCCATCCAAAGTTCGGAAAGAATGGGATTTGTGGCCCTGGATGGCGACGAGTTTGTCGGCTGTGTCTCCGGGTTAGCGTACAAAAATGGAGATGCCTACAGCGGTTGGTTCTTTCTGACGGATATGTTCGTCGAGAAAGCCTACCGGGGACAGGGACTTGGGGCTAAATTGCTCACAGCACTCGAAGACAAGATCCTGGCTCGCGGGATCGACAAGGTCTGGACGTGGACTGCAGGCTACGAAGGGCCGGGCTTTTACAAAAAACAGGGTTACACCGTCTTCGCCGAGTTGGAGAATTGGTATTCAAGCGGGCACAGCCGCGTCGCTGTGAGAAAGCAGCTCTAAACACGCGATG
>JBJYXQ010000722.1:0-1787 GCA_046260035.1 Anaerolineae bacterium | reverse complement strand
TCCTCGTGAGGCAGCGGCGCACCGCAGCCAGGGCAGAAACGGTAATCGGCGGTCACTCGCCGCCCACACTGCGGGCAGAAATTGACCGCTCCAGATGAAGGAGCACCTTGTGCCATATCAGGAGCCGAAGAGGATGGCGCAACCGGCACAGGCGTAGTCGCCGCTGACGTAGCCGTCGGCGCGAGCGTCTCTGGCGCGGTATCCTCATCCTCCGTGCCAAGCGTCACAACTGTGGATGCCCGTACCCAGGCTTCGATCAGCTTATCGGCTCGGGCATCCACAGCGCCGGAGGCGGCGCCACTGGCAGCACGAAAAGGACGCACAATATAAGCGATGGTGATCACCGCAATAGCAAGACCCACAAAAATAGATCCCAGACTCATCCTCAATCTCCCACGAAAATTAGAAGTGAGAAAATAGAAATTAGAAAACTTCAGTATTCTCGAGATTTCATTGCCGCTTTATTTAAGCAGCGCATCTAGCTGCGCGGAGAGCGTCGCAGCCGTGATCGGGCCAATATGGACGTAGGCTACACGCCCGTCGGGGCCTACGATAAACGTCTCCGGAATGCCGGTGATGCCGTACTGCTCAGCGATACGATCACCAGCGTCCAATCCTACGGCATACGTCGTACCATACTCCGCCATCGCGCTGCGCACGGTGGCTTCTTCATCCTGGAAAGCAACGCCCAGGAAGGTCACGTTCTGACCATCGTATGCCTCCCACACCGCCTGCAAATCGGGCATTTCTTCCACACACGAGGGGCACCACGTGGCCCAGAAGTTGACGACAGTGACCTGACCACGCAAACCCGCCAACGACACAGTCTCTCCATCGAGGAGGCTCAAGCGGAAATCGGGGGCCGACTGACCGACGAGCGGTCTCCCGCCACCGTAACTGACGGAACCATGAGGTATGCCCCACATAGCCCAGCCTGCGCCGAACAACAGGACCAACCCGACAATCAGGGCCACGGCATTCCACGTGCGGTTTTCCATCCTGGGCCAGAGTGCCAGCGCACCGCCCGCCAGGAAAATCAATCCCCCTAGCCAGAGGAAGTTGACCAACGCGTTGACAACGACCTTGAAAGTCGCGGTCGCGCCGTCGCTCGTCCAGCCGGAAAGAATGAGATACAGGTCTTCGCGAAAGTCGGGATGCATCGCGGGCACAGTGATGGTCTGCTCAGTGCCAGTGTAGCGGTTCAAACGAGGCTGCAATGTCGTCAGGTAGGTGTCACCACGGTAGGCGGAGACGTTGGCCCATGTCGTGCTGTAATCGGCTACATAGTCGCTCTTGAGTTCCTCAAAGATAAGCGTGTAATCACCTATTGTCGTCGCCTCTCCTACGCTGACAGTGGTCTGCGCCTCAAAGGGGTACATCCGCGTGCCGATGATGCCAAGCGCCATCAAAATGACACCGAGATGTACGAGATAACCGCCGTACTTGCGGCGTTGCAAACGCAGCAAATGCCACAGTGCGTTGAAGGGCGCTTCTTTGGTGCGTTTCCGTCGTGTGACGATGCCATCAACAAATTCCGCGAGCGTCGCGGCTCCGGCAAAACCGCTGATAGCGAACCCGATCAACGAGACAACATCGGTAAAGCCCGCCAGAGCTGCGGCAATGGGAACAACGATCGCGCCGCCAATGACGACCCAGCGTAGCTGCCGTAAACGCTTCAGCGCCGCTACACCTCGTCCGAGCAATGGACACAAGCCGATCACCAAAACCAGCACCGCAAACTGCGGACCGGTGACCCTATCGAACCATGCCGGCCCGGCTTCAAAGCG
>JBJYXQ010000721.1:0-3646 GCA_046260035.1 Anaerolineae bacterium | reverse complement strand
CCTTCGTTTGCTCGAGGCCTGGCGTGCGAAATTGTACGAGGAAATGGCCGTTCCAGAAGGATGGCACGAAGCCTACGCACGGGGCGATGCTGACACCAGCGCATATTCGGAGCACCAGTTCTCTATCCCAACTGTCGGGCCGGCTAGCCGGCACAAGTGGCCTTCTCCCAGGCCTGTGGACGATGGGTGAACTCATGTCCGGCTGTGATCGTTGTGCACCATTGAACTGCATAGCTGTGAATCGAATCGACACTTATCTAGGAATTTGCCGATGGTCACACTGAAGGGCTTGGGGTACAGAAGCAAGAGCTTCGTACTTCGACAGACCCATAACTTCAAACTCGTCCTGATACGCAGCGTGCTCCACAGTATTGCGACGAGGCTTTCCAGCCAATACGATTCCATCTATGCAACGGCGCTGGGAGCGGACGCAATTCAGCTTGGCTCATTGCGAAGCGTTGGCAACGCAGTGGGCGCAATCGCTTCACTTCCGGCTGGCTGGCTCATCGATGCCTACAGCCTCAAGAAGGTTTTTCTAGTCGGCACCGTGCTGACGGGTGCATCGGCTGCACTCTATTTCATTGCGCCTCACTGGACCTATCTTTATGCAGCCATCATCCTTTATTACGTAGGCGCTCGCGTCATCTGTACGTCTTGCACCGTCACCTGTGCCAGCGAATTGGCCAACGAAGAGCGAGCGACCGGTCGAGGACTTTGCCGAACCTTGTCCTCAATCGCAGCGTTGGTGACACCGATTATGGCAGCTTGGATCGTTTCGGTTTCTGGGGGAATCAACGTCACCGGCCTGCGCCCTATCTACGCCCTACAGGTTGTGGTCTTTGCTCTTACCTTCATTCTCCTTGTTGGCTGGTTACGCGATCCAGTCGTTGATAATACGTCTCTCAAACATCGGCCCAGCTTGTCTGATTTCGCAGAGGTTTTCCGGCAGGGACCCGATGTCGTGCGTTTGGTGTTTACACTGGCGTTGATGGAACT
The DNA here is from genome assembly GCA_046260035.1 of Anaerolineae bacterium. Classification (GTDB taxonomy): domain Bacteria; phylum Chloroflexota; class Anaerolineae; order B4-G1; family SLSP01; genus DSWT01. The sequence continues at coordinate 2,650 of JBJYXQ010000721.1, read as the reverse complement.
TCCGTGGTCCATTTCGGGGCCTTTTATGTCCTTGTTTGCGCACCAGGTCAAAGGGGCAGATGAATTTGTGCTAGGTAGCATTGCGGTTGCGATGAGTATTGCCCCGCTAGTCGCTTCGATCCCCATAGGACAGTTAGCAGATCGCTACGGGCGCAAGCGACTGCTGTTTGCCATCGCTCCAGCGGCTTATGCTGCCAACCTGTGCCTGATCTTTGCCACAGGCAGCAATATGCTCGTGCTATCTGGCTTCCTTTTCGGTTTCAATAGCATCGGCATGGCCCTTGCCTCAGCTATGGCCGCTGAGATCATGCCCCAGCAGCAGATGGGACGCTGGATAGGCATCGTGAGCTTGGTTAGGGGTCTCCTGAGTATCCCCGCCCCTCTGATCGGCGGTTTGATTTGGGATCATCTGGCTCCCCATTATGTTTTCGTGGTTACCATTGCTGTCGATCTCCTCGTACGGCTGCCGCTTTTGGCGTCAATACGCGAGACACTGTTCTTGAGCGTCGATCCCAAAGGTGGTAAAAACCTGTGACTCGCCGATAGCTAATCGACACGCTGTCTCAAGCTCTTCGGGCGCGAAGTGCTTTCAAGAGAACTCATCGCAGGAAAAGTGTCATACGGGAGAAAAGCGGCACGACGCTTACAGAAAGAGGAGGGGAGTGCCAGAGACCCTTTATTCTCTGTCTGGGCCGCGAAAGATGCTCCCGCTGGAAGCGCCTTGCCAGACCGTGCCGCACATGGTATACTTGTAGAGAAACATTATCTCTTAATAGATTACTTCTGGAAAAACCAGCCGATACCCTTCCTGAGGGATGGCAGAAGAGCTGATTGATGGCTGATCCGGACGTTCGTCTACAAGAACTGACCCGTAAACTCAAAGACCGAGGCCACCGTCTCACCCCTCAGCGTTTGGCTGTGCTCAAGATTCTGGCCGTTAGCGAGGGACACCCCACGGTGCAGCAGATCTACGATCAAATAGAGACGGATTTCCCCATGACGAGTCTGGCAACCGTCTACAAGACGGTCACTGTGATGAAGGATATGGGAGAGGTTCTAGAACTAGGCTTCAGCGATGACAGCAACCACTACGATGGAAATAAGCCATTTCCCCATCCCCACCTGATCTGCACGAAATGCAAAAGCATCATTGACCCCGAGGTCCCCGGCCAGGCAACGCTCTTCCAACAGGTGGAAGAAGCGACTGGCTATGAGATCTTGAGCCATCGGCTTGACTTTTACGGAATCTGCCCCCAGTGCCAGGATAAGGAATAGATCGCGGCCGTGTTTTCGTTTTTGGCGACTGATCCTCCTGAAGGATCCAGTTGGGCAAGTGTCTATCATCTAGCAGGGAGGTGATGCCTATGCAGTCTGTTTAGGTATTGCGTATGGTCGCTATAGCGGGCTTTTGAAACACTAACAGGATGCACAGTCACAGTTAGTCAAACTTGTTACATCATTACATCAATAGGTATCGACCATAAGTCTGATAGGTCGAGCAATGGACAGGAGTCAACTTCGGAAGCGAAATACCCCTGCTATGCGGGTCAGATTAATTGGTCGTATTTGTGAATGAAAAGCGAACGACATTCTACATCGTAATCCAAAGATCTGTGATCCTTGTGTACAGAACCATAAACGCAGAACACGAAAGGAGAGAATATGAATAACGAAAGCAAATGCCCAGTGATGGGCGGAACTCACGCGCGGGGCACCGTGGCGAACCAGCACTGGTGGCCGAATCAACTGAACCTGAAGATGCTCCACCAGAACCCCCCCCAGGCTGATCCTATGGGCCAGGCGTTCAACTACGCCGAGGAGTTCAAGAAACTCGACTTCATGGCCCTGAAGAAGGACCTCTATGCGCTGATGACCGACTCGCAGGACTGGTGGCCGGCGGATTACGGTCACTACGGGGGCCTCTTTATCCGGATGGCGTGGCACAGTGCAGGCACATACCGCATAGGCGACGGCCGCGGGGGCGCGGGGGCCGGCACCCAACGCTTTGCGCCCCTCAACAGCTGGCCGGACAATGCGAACCTCGACAAGGCGCGCCGGCTGCTCTGGCCGATCAAGCAGAAATACGGCAGGAAAATCTCCTGGGCCGACCTGATGATCCTCGCCGGCAACTGCGCGCTGGAGTCGATGGGCTTCAAGACCTTCGGCTTCGGCGGCGGGCGCGAGGACATCTGGGAACCCGAAGAAGACGTCTACTGGGGTGCCGAAGAGGAATGGCTGGCGACAAGTGATAAGCCCAAGAGCCGTTACAGTGGCGACCGGGATCTCGAAAACCCCCTGGCGGCCGTGCAGATGGGCCTGATCTACGTGAACCCGGAAGGCCCGGACGGCAACCCGGATCCGGTCGCCTCCGGCCGTGACGTTCGAGAGACCTTCGCGCGCATGGCGATGAACGACGAAGAGACGGTTGCGCTCGTCGCTGGCGGACACACGTTCGGCAAATGCCATGGCGCGGGCGATGCCGCGCTGGTCGGTCCGGAACCCGAAGCCGCCGGCATCGAAGAGCAGGGCCTCGGCTGGAAGAGCAGCTTCGGCAGCGGCAAAGGCGGCGATACGATCGGCAGCGGCATCGAGGGTGCCTGGAAGCCGAACCCGACCAAATGGGACATGGGCTATCTGAACGTGCTGTTCA
>JBJYXQ010000720.1:0-3698 GCA_046260035.1 Anaerolineae bacterium | reverse complement strand
AATCCATAGCGGGTGGCAAACAGTTCGGCAATGTACAATACGGCGACGGCGGTGCCGATGGACTGTCGCACAGCCGTGAGGATCGCCGGGACGCTCGCCGGAAGGTAGACGAAGCGGAACAGCGCGCGCCGTCCCGCGCCCAGGCTGCGCACGCTGAGCAAGAGTTCCGGGCGGATGGCAGCCGCGGCATCGCGCACGAGCACGAGAATTTGGAAGAACAGAATCATCGTGATGATGACGATCTTGGGGAAGTCGCCCACACCTAAAAATAACAGCACGATCGGGACGAGTACGACTTTGGGGATCGGGAACAGTAGATAGATGAACGGTGCGAAAATGTGGTTGAGCCTCGTGCTCTGCCCCAACACCAGTCCTGCCGGCGTCGCTAATGAGATTGCTAGAGCAATGCTGGCAACTACGCGGTACAGGCTGACCAGCGTATGCCGTCCCAGGTCGTGGGGAAGGTCGCGGAGGAAGGCGACTATCACGTGGGTCGGTGTGGGCAGAATGGGCCGTTGGATCATAGCGGCAAGCCAGTACCACAAGGCCAAGAGCACCAATGTTGCCAGGAGCACATCACGGCGCTTCATCACAATGCCTCGCGTAAGTGCGCGCACATCGTCTGATATTCTACTGAACGCCGGTACTCAGTGTTAGTGACGTGTGGATTAACGATGACACGCGCCTGGCGGTTTGGCGGCTGACTGAGCAGCAGCACGTGCTGTCCCACGAACGCCGCTTCTTCGATGTTGTGTGTGACAAGCACTACCGTGACGCCTGCTTCTTCACACAGCGCGAGCGTGAGTGTTTGCAATCCCTCGCGGGTGGGGGCGTCGAGTGCGGAGAATGGTTCATCCATCAGCACTAGATCAGGGTCGAGGACGAGGGTGCGCGCGATCGCTGTGCGCTGGCGCTGCCCGCCGGAAATCTGACCGGAGTATTTCTCTGCGACGTCGTCGATGCCTAACCGCGCCAGCCAATGTTCGACGCGGGCCTGCGCCTCGGCAGGATCAATGCGCCCGTCGCGGGGGACGTGCCGTCCATCGGGACCGTAAAAGCGGCGGATGCGCAGGCCCAACATCACGTTATCCTGCACCGTTGCCCATGGCAGCAGGCCGTACTCTTGCAGAATCAACCCCGTGCGTGGGCGCGGGCGGTCGATGGATTCACCATCAATGACAACTGTCCCAGATTGCGGACGCAACAGTCCTGCCAGCAACATCAGTAGCGTACTTTTCCCGCATCCCGATGGCCCCAGCACTGCCCACACGTCACCGTGCTCTCCCCGACAGGAAAACCGTTCGAATACCAGCGCCTGGCTCGGATAAGCGAAGGTTACGTCGCGTAGCTCAAACATGCGGACTTAAGATTGGTTGATGTGAGATTGGGTGATTTTGGGGATGAGAACAATCTCCAAATCTTCAATCTATCAATCTCCAATCACTTCCTGCTCTCCGAAAACCGGTTAAAATCCACGATGTACGGCCACCAGTTGTTGAGCTTGCCGTCGGCGTTGCGGCCCTCGGCGTGAGGGATGCGCTTGAGCCACCAGCGATGGTGCTCGCGGATGTCGCCGTTGCCCCATTGGGCGCAATTCATTGGCTTCTTCTCGCCGGTGAGATCGGGGTAGTTCAACCAATCGTCGGCGCTGCTCATCACGGTGCGGCGATTGCCCCAATCGTAGTCGCGCTCGCTGTTCGGCGCGAAGTGGACGTTGCCGCAGGCCGCCTCGCCCGGCGCGACCTTTTCGTACAGCGTGAAGCGGTTCCAGGCGTGAGGCGTCGATTGTTCAGCGACTGGCGCAAGCTCCCACGACCCGTAGACGTGGCGCATGATCGATTCGAGGCGGTGTCCGAACGCTTCCAGCATCTCGCCGACGCCGCGCTCGTAGTTGAAGCCCATCGTGACGAACGTGCGGAATCCCCAGAAGCCCGGCACGGGTTGGGAATTGCAGAAGTAGGGTTGCCCGCCGGCCATCGTCGATTCCCAGAACCCGCCATAAGGGAAACCCCACAGCCACACTTCGTCAATTTCCCCCAGCATCACGCGCCAGGGAATTTTGTACGCTTTGAAGATAGCCGGGTAGTCCACCGCATCAGGCTGGTGCCAGGCTTCCTTTTTCTCGTGACACGCCAGGTACGTGGCGTTGGTATAGCGGAAGCCATCCAGTTTGAGCGGATAAGCATCCACATCGATTGTCTCCACAATGTGATAGCGCACGTAGCCGTAGCTGCATGCTTCGATGTCGGCGATGTACTGCGGCATCAGATCACGGGGATCGTTCCACCCCAGGACTTCGTGGAGCCGTTTACCACCTTGATCGGGGAACACCGGCGCGAAGTTGATGACCAGCACTTTAGGCGCGACAAAAGGCAATGGATCTTTCGTTTTTCCGAACATAGGATCTCCTTTCGAATTACGAATGGTGAATCAGCGAATGATCTGATTCCCTATCTACTTTCTACCGAATCTTCGTACGCTGGCGTAGTCGTGAGCCGCCCTGTATTTTGTAGCCAGGCGACGGCGTCGGCGAACTGCGCTTCAGTGGGAATGACATCGGCGGGGTAGTCGGGTAGCGTGTATGTACCAGCCAATGGCACGGGAACCAACCCCTTCTCGCTGAGGAGAGTGCTCCAGTGGCTTTTATCCGCGTTGATCGCAGCGCTGGCCTCGTCGATAGCGGCGAGAAAGGCGCGCACGGTTTGAGGCTTTTGGTCGATCACATCCTTGCGGAAGGCGTACACGCTGCAACTGATCTCCGGGTGAGCGGTATCGTCGACGATCACGACCGCGCCTTGCTGCATCGCCAGCGAGGCCAGTGGTTCCGGCAGTGTTGCGGCACTCAGTTCTCCGGCGCTGAGCAGCGCCATCCGATCCGGGATCTTGGGAACGGCCAACGTGGCGATTGCGTCCGTGGACAGCCCTTCGGCTTCCAGTAATCGGTATGTCACATACTCGATGACTGTGCCTTCGGACACGCCGATCGGGACGTCGCGCACGTCCTCTGCCGAGGTGAAGCCGGACTGCGCTGACGCCAGGACGCGGAACTGCGCGAAATCCGCCGTGGGCACCATTGCGTAGCGCACGGCAACGACCTGCGTTGCGTCGCGGTTGTAGAGCGCCAGTGCCACCAGATCGGTGATGAAGCCGTCAATTTGCCCGGCCTGCAACAACTGATCGCGTTCGGCGGCGGACGCAGCGGGGATCAGCTCTACGTTTATCCCCCGTGCAGTAAAATACCCCTCGGCCTCGGCGACGTACAGCGGCAGGGTATCGAGAATTGGCAGTACCGCAATACGCAGTGAGCTCGATTCTGGCTTCTGGCATCCGCTCAATGCGACCATGCTGATACAGAAGATCAACAGGATGTGAATAACCTTGAGCTTGCGCATAACAACTCCTTGGGAGTAGTGACTGCCCAGTTCCTAATTCCGAATCCCCAAACCCATCTATTTAGGTGATACGCCGTGATCCGCCAAGTCTTCGCCGTAAGGCCGCCGGTACGTGATTTCTGTGGGGCGCTCGTCGGCACCCGGCGCGTAAGTGAACGTCAGCAGCGAAGCTGGTGCCGGATAATCCTCAACCAGACCGCATTGGTCCAATGTGTGTTTGTGCGCCGGGATCAGTTCGACGCCGAAGGCCCACAGCGCGGTGAACGCGATCACGTCGCCGTGACTTACGGCGACGACGTGCTGCCC
>JBJYXQ010000719.1:0-2363 GCA_046260035.1 Anaerolineae bacterium | reverse complement strand
CGGCGGACAACCCCGACACGCCGGTGCTGGCGGAGCGGATGGGGTCGAAGCTGTACAAACGCTACCAGGTGTACCGGGTAAAGATAGATTAGACGTCCCCTTTTCAGGCAATTCCTACAGAATCTTGTCATTCTCGCTTCGAGGGGATCGCCAGATCCCCGTTGAGTACAAGACAATCCGCGTGTAGCAAAAGAACACCAACGACACTGCCCCCAGCAATTCTTCCCACAGCTATTGACAAAGTACGAATTTAGTTGTATAATCCAACTATTGGGTAATCAAACTAATTTCAGCTATGGAGGATAATCCTATGGCACTGACAGATAAAGCCTACCTGCAAATCAACCAGGCCCTCTTCAGCTTGACACACGCCTACGAAGCGCGGATGACCGTGGAAGCAAGCGAGTGGGACGGGTTGAGCCTCGCCGATTGCTCGGTGCTGTTGGTGCTGCATCAATTCGCACCCACCACCGCAGCACGCTTGGCTGAGATTATGGACATCAACCCGGGCACCATCTCGGTCTACGTGCGGAGGCTGGTGGATAGAGGGTTGCTACAGCGGACACAAGATGCCGACGATTTGCGCACCTGGTGGCTGACGTTCACGGAAGCCGGGCAGTCAGTCGCCAACTCAGTAGTCGCAGGCGCAGCCGCCTACACGCATGATTTCCTGGTTGCGCTAGACGATGAGGAACAACAAACGTTGCACCAGCTTTTGCTGAAGGCTTCTCACAGTTTGGGCTTCGACTGGCAGTAAACGATCAAGCATTGTTGCCTGTCATTCACCGATCTGAAATTGACCCCATCGCAGGCCGAACAGATCGTAGAAACGGCCATGGCCTCGCTGGCTAACGCCGTAAACTGGTAGAGTTTTTTTCGTAAAATAGTTGGGTTATCAAACTATCTACAGGAGGATGTAAAACAATGTCTATCCAACGTGTTGTCAAGTCCGCAGTCAAGTATTGGCCAGGGCCGTTCTTTGTGCTTTGGGGGAGCCAGGCGTTGGCAGCTCTAACCAGCGAAGTCCTGCAATTCGCTCTGATCTGGTGGCTGACCGCCGCCTTCGACTCCGCAACAGTGGTGGGGATAGCGACGATGACGGCGCTGCTCCCGCGTGCGTTGCTGGGGCCGTTCATGGGGGCGCTGGTTGACCGGTGGAACCGCCGGGCGGTATTACTCGCCAGTCATAGCATCATCATTGTATCGCTGCTCTGCCTGGGGTATCTTTTTTGGGCAAAGGCCACTTCACTCGGCATCGTCTACCTGATCATCCTGGTGCGCGCGTGCGGCAAAAGTTTTCAGATGCCGGCGGTGCTGGCGTCGACGGCCTTGATGGTGCCGCAGAACCATCTCCCACGCATCGCCGGGCTGAATCAGATGCTCCAGGGCCTCATCCTCGTCGTCTCACCGGCGTTGGGGGCGATGCTGGTTCACGCGCTGGCGTTGCCCGCCATCGTCGCTGTGGATGTCAGTGGCGCATTACTGGCCGTGGCCGTTCTGCTCTTCGTAGCGCTGCCCAATCCACGACGGGATACGCATACAGGTGCATCAAGAGCCGGGTGGCGATCGCTGTGGGAAGATGTGCGCGCCGGTCTGCGATACGTCTGGGATTGGCGCGGCGCGCCGGAAATGCTCGGCATCTCCACCACCATGAACTTCCTCTCTACCCCGGCCTTTATGCTGACCTCGATGCTGGTCATCCGGCGTTTCGGCGGCGCAGAGCGCGAGTTTGGGATGATCGGCGCGGCTGTCGGCATTGGGATGGTCTGCGGGGGGATGGTCTTGAGCGTCTGGGGCGGCTTTCGGCGCCCGATGCAAACGTCTCTGGTAGGCATCGTGGGTATGGCAAGCGCCATCCTGGTCGCTGGATTGGCGCCGACGTCGGCTTTCTGGCTGGCCGTAGGCAGCATGGCCGTCGGCGGCTTTATGACACCGGTATGCATGGCCCCGATCCAGGCGTTGGTGCAGAAAAGTGTGGATCCCACAATGCAGGGGCGTGTCCTGTCATTACTTGACAGTATCTCAACAGCCATCGCGCCCTTGAGCGTGGCCGTCGCCGGTCCGGTCTTCGATTCGCTGGGACCGCAAGTATGGTACGTCGGCGCCGGTGTACTGGCTCTGTTCATCGGGCTACGGGGCTTTGCTTCGCCGCGCGTTCTAAACCTGGGCGCGCCACAAGGACAGTTTGCATCCCAGGAGCCGGGGGCGAGCGCAATTCTCGGATAGCTGCCAAAGAAAAAGACCTGACAGATCTCAAGTGAACGACGTTCACATAATCCACCAGGTCTTTTATTTGAATTTTGTTGTTAGTGCGCGTGGCCTCCGGGGGCGTGAACATGGCCATGGGCCAGTTCCTCTTCCGT
>JBJYXQ010000718.1:0-3561 GCA_046260035.1 Anaerolineae bacterium | reverse complement strand
CCAAACATAAAGGTGCGATAGCCCAATCCAATCAGGAAGCCCACGTCGCCGATGTCGGCGCTGTCGGGGATGGGCTGATAGGCGAGGGAATCGAAGATGCGGCTGGCGACGATGGCGTCCGGGTCGGCGGTGACGATGTCGCGCAGGGCACTCACGACGCGGTGCGGGCGCAGCACTTCGATGTAGAGGTCGCCGCGCGCGGCCATGAGGTGCCCGTGAGTGGCTTTGTAGCGCCGGGTGAAGGTCAAGCCACGCTCCGACTCGATTTTCAGGACAATTTCTGCACCGGGTAGCAGATCGCGTACCTCGTCTGCATCGGCGGGCGATTCGACGTAGGAGAGCATCACCTGTTTGAGCCCCAGATCGCGCATCGCCGCCAGATATGCGCGATCCGTCTCCGTGAGCGTGCCTTCGACGCGCAGGGTGGGGTGCACGATATTGACGCCTTCGCCCGGCCCGATGAGGCGGCGCGGGCCGTCTTCGAGGATCAAGCGGTTGCCGTCCACGGCGGCGACGTGCACGCATTCCGTGCCGTCGGAGAAGAAGGCGTCCACCGGCGTCTTGACGCGGATGGGGTGGCTCAGATGCACCTCCGTGTACGGCGGAATCGCCGCGCCGACGACACGCAGTTGCCGTCCCTTGAGGTCCACCCACAAGGGCTGCCCGAGTGCGCTCAGCCGTTCCAACGCCTCGCGCGGCCCTTCCTTGAGCGGCATCACCGTGTTGAGCCGAAGCCCACCCACGATCGGGTGTCGCGCGACTTCCTCGAGAAACGGCGCGTACGGTGGTGCAGTGACAATGGCTCGAACTTTCATCGTCTCGTGTATCCTTTGAGGGTAAATGCTCTCACTGATATGTGATGCGTGACAGATCCCCTCACGCATCACGCGTCACGTGTCACGTCATAGCTTCAACGTCGTGTTACAATACGTGCACTTGAAAAGCCCTGCTGCATCCACCGGGATAGGCGCGCCGCAGTTGGGGCACTTCATCTCGATGGGTGTGCTCACGGCCTGCACTGTGTCCTCGCTTTGACGGGCACGCATGTTGTCCTGGAAGTCGCCGAAGTGGCCCCAGGAGCGGGCGATCAGGCCCATAGCGTAGTCCACGGCACGTTGTTCGTCCTCGATGTGGAAGATTTTCTGCTCGGTGACGGCCTGGCCCCATTGCTTGTCTACGGCGTCACCGGGCTTGCCGGTGGGTCGCCGCAGGAACCAGGTGTTCCACGTTTCACAGACCTGCTGCCAGGCTTTGATGGCGTCCACATCGCCCTTGCCGTTGTCACCGAGGTAGTGGTCGATCTGCCCGCGCGGGACGGTGGGATGCATCGGCGCGTCGCCAAACACGATGAGGAAGGGCTTGTCTCCGGCTTTAGGGATGCTGACGTGGGTGTTGACCCAATGCGCGAAGAGGCCGTAGCTTTCGGGGGCGTCACCGCCGCCGCCCTCGCCGTAGAGTGAACCGAGTAGCTGCTCCAGGTCGTAGCCGCTGGCGAAAGTCGTTACTTGCAGCGGCCATTCGTCACAACCGGCATCGCCGATGGCGACGAAGCAGACCTCCAGGTCCTCCCGGTACTGGGAGAGTGTGTTGTAGAGCAGCGGCAGGCGGTCGAAGATCTCGAATGGCCAGTTCGCCATAGAGCCGGTCACGTCGATGGCGATGATAAGGGGATTGGTCGATTCGGTGGTGATGTGTTTCTTCGGATCGATGATCTTCTTGTTAGGCTGCGACTTCTGCTTGTAGGTGCGCGGCCCGCTGGCTTCAGCGCGCTCGGCGGCTGCCTTGCGCTTCGCCGCGCCTCGTGAACTGTAACTGTATTTGGCATCGCCATACCACGAACTGGTATCCTCATCCCACGTGTACATAACCTCTCCTTGTTCTGTAAAGTGATAGGTGGACAGTGGCAAGCCCTGTCTACTGTCTATCGACTACCGTTTCCAATGCCAATGTTTCCAATCCGAACTCGCGGCGGAAGCGCTCATCGAGTTGGTTCTCAAGGATGTAATGCGCGATTTCCGGCGGGACTAAAGCCTGCCAATCGCCACCGCGCGCCATCTCCTGCCGCACCATCGTGCCGCTCACTGCAATTCTATGCGCTTCTGCGACCAGCGCAACCGGCTTGATGAGGGGATAGTCTTCCATAAGCAGATGGGCCACATACGGGTTAGCGGTGACGAAGGCATCCAGTGGCCCGAACAGATCGAGAATCATCAGCCGCCAGCGCGGGCCGTCGTCCAAATCCGGCACGGAGATGAGCGTGTAGTTGTCGTGGTCGGCGAGGACGAGGTTGAGCATGTCGGTGGTCTCATCCAGGGTGAAGGGATTGCGGGCATTGTAGCGGTTCGTGCTGCCGATGCCAATGAACGCCTGCTCGGCCTGCTCGCAGAGGGCGTGGAGCACGGGCAGATGTCCCAGGTGGACGGGCTTCCACCGGGCGACCATGCCGATGCGATTAAAGGATTTCGTGTCCATCGGATAAAGCCGTCACTGATTCTGTGCGAGATAGTACGCCTGTCGTTCTTCGGGGAGCTGCGCCCACTTATCATTGCGGACTTTTTTTACGATCATTTCGAGGTCTTTGTGGTACTTCTCCACTTCCATCCCGAGCGCCTTCAGGAACAACAGTTTTTCCAGCGAGATGATCAGATAATCACCAGCATCCACCGCGCCATCGGACAGAAAGGCGTAATCGAAGAGACAGATGCTCTTCCAGATCTCGAACTCGTACACACAGACACCCAAATCGCCCCACAGGTCACGCAGATGATCCGGATATTGCTGCGCGAGCCGCTCGTAATCTTCGGCGGTGATGACGAAATCGATGTCGCGCCCGGCTTGGCGCAGGCCATAATGCTCCATCGCCTTGCCGCCGATGAGCAATGGTTTTGAGAGGAAAGCGTAATCCAGTTTTGACAGGTCAATGGCCATAAGAATCTCCTCCAGGCTTGCAGTGCTCTGTTTGTCTCAGAGTTGTTGTATCTCCCCGACCGTGAAATCCTTGACATCCGCGAAAAATGTCAGTGTGAATCCATTGCAGTCGCGCATCGAGAAAATCCGGCCCCATGGTTGATCTACGGGCGTGGATTCTGGAACAACACCGCTTTTGGTTACGCGGGCATACACGGCATCAACATCATCCACGTTGATGAGAGCTGTGAAATGATTGTGATCATTGTTGTATAGGCTTGATGGCTCTTGAGAGCGGCTGAGGTTGAATCCAGTGAATGGTTGGTTCTCAAGCATGACGCTATCCATATCCCCGAGCATGATGCTGCCAAAGGTGCAGTGCCCCTCAGCATCAGACGCGTCACAGTAGCCGTTCCAGCCAAGGACGCGTTCGTACCATGCTGCGGTTTCCTCGATGGAGGGTACGGTGAGGATGATCTCTGCTTTGTGTACAGTGTACATATTTGCCTCCTGGCATCAGGTGAATATCAAAAGTTTTGCAGCGTCTCGGCTTGCCGATCCAAGCGTTTGACGCGGAGGAAATACACCATCGCGCGCTTGTCCATCTCGTGCGGGTAGGCGTAGCCGAGGGCCTCGCCGACGGCGATTGCGACT
>JBJYXQ010000717.1:0-1508 GCA_046260035.1 Anaerolineae bacterium | reverse complement strand
CTGGCCGCGGCCGATAAGATCGAGGACCTCTGACGCCAGTCAGCGGCCGAGGCCCAGCATTGACAATGCCGCGGACCGAAGCCCCTTCAGGCGCGGCTGGCCTTGGGAATCATGGACGGCTCGCCGGTGCCGCGCTAACCTCTGCGACCGACATCGGGACCTCAATCTCTGCCCTGCTGCAATAACGGGCTGTTCGTAAACATACTGTAAACTATACGGTAGGGCGGTAGCATGCCCGGCTTCAACGGAACGGTCCGCACAGCGGATCCTACGACTACGACAAATGCCTTATTGTAGGTCCGCTGTGCGGACCACCTACTATGCCGAGCAGACATGGCCGAAGCCATGACCGAGGCCTGGCTCGGCAGCGCTGGACAAACGATTTCTTCGACTCGATGGCCATCCACAATCGAAAACGCATCTTGGTGACGGGCGGTGCAGGCTTCCTCGGCTCGCACCTTTGCGCGCGGCTGCTCGCCGCTGGGCATGACGTGCTCTGCGTCGACAACTTCTTCACTGGCGCCAAGGACAATATCGTCGATCTGCTCGCCAGTCCTCATTTCGAGCTGATGCGGCATGACGTGACCTTCCCGCTCTATGTCGAAGTCGACGAGATCTACAACCTGGCCTGCCCGGCATCGCCCATCCATTATCAGCACGACCCGGTGCAGACGACGAAGACCAGCGTCCACGGCGCCATCAACATGCTCGGCCTGGCCAAGCGGACCAGGGCCAGAATCTTCCAGGCGTCGACCAGCGAGGTCTATGGCGACCCTGAGACCCACCCGCAGCCCGAGAGCTACTGGGGCCACGTCAACCCCATCGGGCTGCGCTCCTGCTACGACGAGGGCAAGCGCTGCGCCGAGACCCTCTTCTTCGACTACCGCCGCCAGCACGGGCTACGTGTCAAGGTCGCCCGCATCTTCAACACCTACGGGCCCAAGATGCATCCCAACGATGGCCGGGTCGTGTCGAACTTCATCGTCCAGGCGTTGCGCAACCAGCCCATCACCCTGTACGGCGACGGCGCGCAAACCCGCTCCTTCTGCTACGTCGACGACATGATCGACGGCTTCGTACGGCTGATGGACAGTCCGGACGAGGTGAGCGGACCAGTCAATCTGGGCAACCCCGCGGAGTTCAGCATCCGCGAGCTCGCCGAGAAGGTCATCGAGCTCACCGGTTCCAGATCCGAGCTCGCCTACAAGCCATTGCCGAGCGACGACCCGCGCCAGCGTCGCCCGGACATAGCACTGGCCAAGCAGCGTCTGGACTGGGAGCCCACAACCCCCCTCGAGGTTGGTCTCGACAAGACCATCGCCTACTTCGACGACTGGCTGCGGCGCCTGGGTCGCGGTGCAGAGCACCCCTCCCACTGAAAACCACCCCTGTGGGGAAATTTGGTGGGAGGCCCTTGTAGAAGGTCCTTGTAGAAGGCCCTTGTGGGAGGCCCTTGTGGGAGGCCCGCCCCGCGGGGCGACCTTCTCGGCTCGGAGGTCGCGGTGCAA
>JBJYXQ010000716.1:16854-19027 GCA_046260035.1 Anaerolineae bacterium | reverse complement strand
TCTCACTCTCGTTACTCCCACTCTCCGCGTTGCTGTTGCTGACATTTGGATGTCAGGCTGTTACTGGTTCGACATCGGCGTCCGCAGCCGTGGTCCAGCCCGCTGCTGCACCCACGGTTACCCTATGGGCAGTATCTGGGGCAACGATACCCTTTACGACTCAGAATGGCCAAACTCTAGATGGTGTCCTGTCACAGAGCATGGAATTACCCCATCTCGTGCTTTACTGCAACGGCACACTGAGCAATCCCGCCGAGCGAACGTTGGTTATACAGGTAAATGGCATTGCGGTCCCACCCGTGGGTGTCACGGTGACACTAGAACTGGCTACTCAGGATGGAGATAACGATCCTGTTGACCGTCAGGATCAAAGGATTGTTGTATGGCGGGAATCGCAGTGGGTCGCCAACACGACAGGTGCCACAACGACGGGCGTCGCGATCGTCTTTACACACGAGTTCGCCGCGTCGGTCACCTCTGGCGCGGGGACGATTGCGATGCCGACCGATTACTTTCAATATGACATCACGGTGACCGATGCAAGCCGTCCGGCAGACGATCCCTTGCAGACATTCAGCGCTGACTATGCCCTGCTGATGGAAAGTCAATGGGTCGAGCGACTGCCTGAGGTGCAAGAAGAACACGCTGGCGCAGCCCCGGATGAGTTGGTCGTCTACTACTGTGACATGTTCCCCTTTCGGAAAAGCTCTCACGACCCCGCCACGTGGCTGCCCAGGAAGGACATCGCGGACTATGTGGGGATGGGGCTTGTTCCCCAAATGGTCGAGGCATACCGTATCCAGACCGATGTGTGGGGGTTTCCGTGGTACGACGCGTGGATAAGCTACCGCCCTGACGAGCCGGAACGATTGACCGTCGCTCTCTCAGACGGGCAGACGTGGTTCCACAGTTGGGCGCCAGCCAGGGGACATTCGGGCATCTCGATCAGGGTTAATGGCGGGGACAACGCCGCCTATGACACGCTGACCGATGGACTGATGAGCAGTTTCCACCACGAGCTGTTTCATAATGTGCAGCGGAATATCCTGCTGCATAGCAACGGTAATGGAAACGCGAGCGGGCTGGATGATGCATGGCGGTTCTTTTCCGAGGGAACGGCCGTGCTGGCTTCTTCGGTGGGGCAATCCCGCGGACAGTCTAGCTATACCGTGTGGCTACACGACTATCTGTTTTGCGCGAACAGCTTTATCTTGTTTGGCGGCGGCAGATCTCGCGACTTGAACACGAGCTATAGCGAAATCGATCCCTATCGGGCAGTCCTCTACTGGCGTTTCCTGTACGAACAATGCGGCGGATTGGCGAACGGCGCCGAAGATCCGAGCACTGGTATGCGCGTCATCGGGGATGCTCTGAGGGCACTGTACTCGGGAGACATCGTGGATATTGCCTCGTCCGTGGACCTCGTCGGGGCAATGCCCAAGATTATGGACCGGGCGCTTGTGGGATCATCGTGCCCGTTCCAGACGTACGAGGAGAGCCTGACCGCCTTTGCCGACGCGATTTTTGGGCTACGGTTGGATCGTGGCCGCTGCCTGGAGCCGGGTATTCCTGGTGGGTGCGGGTTCTATGACCCGTATAGCCAGTACCAGGATCCCCCTGTCAGCACGATTGCTTTTACCGGGGCGGACACCACGTACCGGGATGGGGTCGGGAGTAGTTTCGGCATTGACTTGATCGAGGTGGCGCTCGACCGGGCAATCGACGGGCAGCCGCTCACAATCGAGTTTTATCGCGCGTCCACATCGGATGCTGTGTTCTCAGTGCAGCTCTGGCCTCTGAAAAGCTCGGAGGAGGGCGCCAAACCAAGACGCGTCTTAGCCGAGCTTGCCTCAGCACAGATTCTTCAAAGGTCGGATACAGAAGGCCACTTGACCTTCGTCATCCCGGCGATTCAGTGGGTGGCCTATGATCGATTAGGCTTGATCATCACACGGGTCGACGCCAAGGAAACCTCAGATCCAGTCGGCGAATACACCGTCGAGTTGCATTCAGGTATCGAATAATTGTGTGTGTCTGGTTATTGCGGCGGATAGGTAACGGTTTGGAATGGAATCCAGGGGGTTGGGGTGGGGGTGGGGGTCTGGCAGAGTTGTGCACGTTCGATGGTGTCGGCGGGTGCATTCCACTGGCGCAGCAGCGACTCGGCCTGCGC
>JBJYXQ010000716.1:11561-16754 GCA_046260035.1 Anaerolineae bacterium | reverse complement strand
TCCCCGGTGGCGAGCATCGCAGCGGCGCGATAGTAGAAGCCAAGCGGATTCTCCGGCTCACGACTGCTGTACGTCTGCGCGAGTGCTGTTAGCGCATCGCCATCGTTGCTCTGGCGTGCCGCACGCCAACGGTCGGCGAAGACGTCGGGGGCTAGTCCGGGATCGAGCGTCTCGGCGATGCCCAGAGCTGACTCGGCGACTTCGGTTTCTCCTTGTCGCGCCAGGATCACACCGGCGAGCGCCCAGGTTGCAGCCTCATTGGCCGAAACGCGGACCGCGTCCCAGGCGCGTGCTTCGGCGGTGTCGATGTCGCCGCGCAAAAGCGCCAAGCGCGCGCCTTCGCGCATCACGCGCCCGCGATGCAGGCTATCCTCCGGCGTAACACGGACCGCTTCTTCCCAAGCCGTCTCTGCCATCTCGAAGGCATTGCGGAGCAGTGCGCGTTGCATCGTTCTCAGAGAACTGTTTGCTTCGGGTGTCGTGGTAGGAATGGGCGTCTCGGTTGGTGTAGGGACGCGGGTAGGAAAGAGACTCCACGGCGGCGAGGGCTGGGGCAGAACGGATTCTCCCGGAGTTGCCGGCTGTGGCGTAAAGGTCGTTGAAAGGATCAAGAGCGTGATGGCAATGCCTAGCAGCGCGAGGCTGGTGAAAAGCAGAGGCGGCACGCGGCGGACCGCCTCTGCGTGGCGGACACTGTCTTCGCGGCGCTTTTTACTCATCCCCGCCTGCTTTTTCGGACGATGAACCATAGAACACCAATCGCGCCTATAAGTGTGCCACCGATAGCGACGCCGGTGGCGGGTGGTGTTGCGCGGGCTGGAGATGGCGTTGCGGTTGGTTCAGGTGTCGCAGACGGTGTGGGTGTCGCGGATGCCGTCGCGGTCGGCGTTGTCGTTGCAGTAGCTGTGGCGGTTGGGATTTTTGTCGGTGTCCTTGTGGGGCGAGGCGTGCGCGTCGGTATTGGCGTCCTTGTGGGCGTTGCCGTTGGTGTTATTGTGGCTGTCGCAGTCGGTGTTGTTACCGTCTCGTTGCCAGCAGCATCTTGTCCGGCGTCTGCCTCAGGCGTGGTGGTAGCTGATTGTCCTTGCGTGGGCTGGCTGATCGCAGGGGCTCCAGTGGCTACTGTGCCTTCGACAATTAGATAGGGGCTCCCGCCAATAAGGCAGGGATTGCCCGGATGGTGGCAGGCGCTGCCGGGGAGCGTCACGGTGTACACACCGTCGTGTGCGGCTAGGCTACGACGATTGCCGCGCCAATCGACAAGTAGTGCCGAACTTGCGTGGGCTGTGACTTGCACGGTCACATCCGCTGGCCCCCGCGCCCAGGCCGCGGTTGTCCAGCCGCCGTCGCGCTCCACGCTGACAACGGCGGCGTCATCCCGCCGTTCGAGTGTAGCGTGCGTAAATCCTGCCAGGTAACGTGTGGCAACCTGGTAGGCGGTGAACGCTGGGCGGCGGCTGCCATCCTGGCGTATTAGGCCGAATGGTTCCGGGTTGGCGGTGTCACTTGCCAGATCGGCTAACTTATAGACCGCAACACGTTGCGCGCCAGCTGCCAACGCCATAGCAAATCCCTGGATGATATACGCGGCTTGATCTTCCTGCGTGATGTTGAATTGCGGGTTCGCTACAGGCCATGACGGATCGTCGGAAGGCGCCGCATTCGTCTCAGCGATCCATAGTGGTTTGTAGATACCGAATTCGCCCAACAAATTCAAGTAGAAGCGGCTGAGATCGTACACCGTATCCGAATTGAAGTAGATGTGTAGCGTGAGAGCGTCAAAGTAGTAGTTGTTTGCGCCTGCCATTGAATCGGCGGTGAGGGTTTGCAGAAAACGGCGAAGGAAGAGCTCGCGTCCATAGTTGACATCCCACCAGTGGGTGACAGCAGGTAAATGGATGACTATGTTTGGATCGACTTCGTGGGCAACGGTGTAGGTCACCCGCATTAACTGGACGAAATCATCGACTGTGCCACCCCACGATTGAAAATCCGTGTCCCAGATATCGGGTTCGTTCCAGATGATCCAGTGATGGATGCGCCCGGTGTGGCGTGTCATTAGTTTTCGGATAAAGGTAGCCCAGGTGTTATCAGGAAGTTCGTGGGGTAGATATAGTCCCGCTGGCACGCCAATGCCTTTGCTACCGTCCACCGCCCACCCGGGTGTAGCGACGATCAGTCCGACGATCTCGCGGCCCGCAGCGAGTTCCGCGTCGAGCACGGCGTCGGCGACCGGTTGTTCGTTCCATTCGCTGGCGTTATTGGGTTGGATCTGGTTCCATTCGAAGGTGACGCGTGTCCAACCTGCGCCGAGTGCGCTAGCGGCCTGAGGTGCGGCGTAGCTTTCCACCACACCAAATCGCCGGTCAGGGATGCCGGCGGCGGAGGCTGGTTGTGGCAGGATGAAGATGAGCAGGCACAGAAGATGAAATGTGATACGTGATGTGCGATGCGTGATGCGTAAAACGTGAGCCATAAATAATTCAGATCCTCTATTTTTTCTCTATTTTCTGCGGGTTATGTCTAGTGTTTTGTTGCACCGGAAGCTGATGGCTGACGGCTGAAAGCTAACTGCTGACTGCTGACCGTTGTATCTTGCGGACGCGCTGGTATTTGCGCATCTCGTAGTAGCTCATCAGCCCCGAAAGCAGGATGCCGTATAGCCCGTCGCGCCAGCCGCTAAGGGTGATGAAGCGCCACCAGAAATGGCGCGGAATTTGAGTGTAGGGTGTGTAGAACTTCGGTTGCACGCCCTTTTGTAGCAGGATTCCTGTGTCGAAATCGGTGTATTTGCGCTGTTTGGCGATGAATTGTTGCAAGGTCTCGTAATTGTAGTGGATGAGCGGTTGTGTCAGGTATCCGGCTTCACCGTCGAGAATGGCTTCTTCGTGGACGGCTCGATTGGGGTCGTAGTGCGCACGGTCGCGGCGTAGTACGCGCAGTTGATGATCGGGCCACCAGCCCGCCCCGCGCATACGATGCCCGAAGATGTAGTTGTGGCGCGGTACCCACCATCCAACTTTATCCTGATGGGCAATGACGTCGCGGATTTCCGCGCCAAGGGCCGGTGTAGCGCGTTCGTCTGCATCTACGAAAAATACCCACTCTGCCTCGACATTCTCTAGCGCGACGTTACGCTGTTGCGAGTAGTTCTCGAAGCGGTGCTGGATGATCTCCGCGCCGGCCTTTTGCGCTAGCAAGACCGTGGCGTCGCTGCTGAAACTGTCCACGATGGCAATGCCGTCTGTCCATCGCAGGCTATCGATACAAGCGGTGATGTGACGTTCTTCATTGAGGGTTAGGATAACAGCTTTAAGCATAGTTGTCCTCAGTCGTTAGTCTGGTAGTCACCTTTGCTATTTTCTGCTTCATACTTTTTCCCAAGCGGCGACGATTTTGGTGTAAGCAGCACGCCATTCGTCGGTGGGCGCGCTCGCGGCTTTCTTCGAGAAAGTGCGACGCACGACCGAACTTACCAGCATGCGCGTCAGTGGATCGCGGTGCTTGCGGTAAAGCCGAGCGCGGCTTTCCCAGAGATAGGCCGTTGTTGCTGGGCGTGCCTGGTTGGTACTCGCTCCACCATGGTGAATGACTTTGGCCTCCGGAACCAACCACGTTTCCCACCCGACCTCGCGCATTCGCCATGCCCAGTCGATTTCCTCGCAATACATAAAGAATTGCGGATCTAGTAAGCCTACCTGCCGTATTGTCGCGCTGCGCGCCATCATCGCCGCACCGAGTGGATGATCGATGCGGAATGGCGGTCCGCCTGTGTTACTTTCGGGATAGCGACCGTTGAAGCGTGTGTAGTAGAAACGCTGCGGTAGCCACCCCAGATCGAACAGCGGCTGCAACAAATCCGGGAAACGAAAGGCGCTGGTCTGCGTCGAGCCATCAGGATTGAGCAGTTGTGGTCCAATGAGTCCCGCGCGCGGGTGCTCTTCGAAAAACTGAAACAGCGTTGACAGTGCGCCAGGCTGAATTTTCGTATCCGGGTTGAGCAACCACACGAAATCGGTGTGGGAATCTGTGTTTACCTCTTGCTGCTGTAGTTGCTCGAGAATCAGGTTGTTGCCGCGAACGAACCCCAAGTTTTCCGTGCTGGCGTGCAAGTGTACCCAAGGATGGCGCTCGCGTACCATTTCTGCTGAGCCGTCTGCTGAGGCATTGTCCACTACTTCCACGGTGGCGTGAATTTTAGCCCGCTTCAATTCTTCGCGTAGTGAAAAAAGACAGTCGTCTAGCATATTTTTGACGTTCCAGGAGACGATAATGACAGCCAAAGTAGGGGGCGTCATGTGTGGTATACCTACGCTACGGTTCCCAAATCGTCACGTAATTGGGATCGACGCGGTTGTTTACTGAAGCGATAGCGACATCTTCGTGGATCAGGCCCATCCAATAATAGAGCGGGTTACGCACGGGGACCTCGACCACTTGCACGCATCCGGTGACTTCGGAGCGTGTCTTGGGTGGTAGGTACCAGTTTTCGCCAATCTGCACGAGATCGACACCCGGTTGGCCGATACCCCAGCGGAAGGGGTAGTTGCGCAGGCTTGTGTCGAAGTCCATCGCAACGCGGAAAGCGCCAGATTCTTCCGAATACCCCAGCGTGTTGAAGTTTTGATCGCTGCGATACGTCGTGTTGGGCCATGGCCCGGTCGTGCGGAGATACGTCGTGCTGTCGTTTTCGACGGTGAGTGTGAAACACAATGTCTCAGAGATAACGAGTGAAGTGGCCGAGTATTCGACTTCTCCATTGAGGATGTAAGCTCTAGGTAGGCCCGCATTGACGATTTCGAGCGTGTCACTGACGATGACACGTTGCCCCATCTTATCCTGCGCCTCGGCAAACACAGTGTACACGCCGTCAGACGGTGGCTCAGCGCCGGCGTCGATGCCCCCATCGTAGTCATAGGTGTGCCAACCCTTGGCGTTCAGTTTGGTGACATTTTCGTCCTCTGGGATAGCATGGGAAGTGCCGTCAGTACCTTCGAGATAGACGCGTGATTCCTCCACATCTTTGTCCAATGTCAAATTGATGCGCACGCGGTCATCAATGCCATCTTGGTTAGGGGAGAAGGTTTTAGGCGAGACGGTAAATCCGCGTATTCCCGGCAGTGATGTGTCTGCATTCTGAATGGTGAGTGACCCGGTGGTGGCAGCGACTTCCCCGTCATCCGACGCGTCATC
>JBJYXQ010000716.1:0-11461 GCA_046260035.1 Anaerolineae bacterium | reverse complement strand
GAATGGTGAGTGACCCGGTGGTGGCAGCGACTTCCCCGTCATCCGACGCGTCATCAGACACCGCTTTGATCTCCCAGGTGTATACACCATCAGGTAGCATGCGTTTGACGATGGAAAAGTCGTAAGGGTTTTCTTCGGGCAGCGTGAAGCCGTCCACTACACCACCAAAGTAGACGGTGTACGGTTTGTCGTTCAGGCTCAAAGGCCGTGGGGCGCGGAAGATGTAGGTTTGCCCACGTACATCGGATAAGATAATGCTGACTGTAGCGTTTCGATTAAGCGTAAACGTGATTCTGGCTAAGTCTGTTTCGCCATCAGCGTTAGGTGTGATGGTATCTGGTGCAACCGAAACATTCTCGAGTAGCGGTTTCTGCCGACAGGCGCTGAGCATCAATAGGATAACTAGGGCAACCCACACGAACCACGCATGATGCGCACACATACGATGTGTACACATATAATGTGTTGTTTTCATTGTTGACTGCCTCCTGACAAACCGAAAGTGTACCAGGGCTTTGACGGTAGTCAAGTATAATAGGGGCTGTGTTCTAGTGAATGGATATTTGCGATTGCTTGCCTAACTGGCCTGTCTGCGTTACAATAGCGGTGGAGGAGAATATGCGCGCCCGTTTATGGTTTAGCGGGGCTTTGGCGTTGTTTCTACTGCTGTCGGTCGTCCCACCCCTGCAGGCGCAAGAAACAACGCCTGACCCTGTGTTAGAGTTAATGGATCAGATGTCCGCTGAAGCCAAGGTCGGCCAGTTGGTGCTGGTGGCCTTTCCGGGCGTTGACGTCGGCGACGACTCTGAGATTGCTGCTTTGATCCGCGAGTACAATATCGGGGGGGTGCTTTTGCGTCCCCAGAACGGCAATTTCGGCACGTCATTGATTGCGCCCTCCGAGGTTGTTTCGATTACGAATCATTTGCAACAGATTGCCTGGGAAGCCTCGCAAACCGAACCGGCAGTGCTGCCTGAAGGTGCGGAGGTTGGCAGCTTGCCGACCTATATCCCATTATTTGTGGCTGTCAGTGCTAGCCTTGATGGCATCCCTGTTACCTCTTTTATCTCCGATACTACCTATATACCCTCGCCAATGGCGCTTGGAGCTACGTGGAATCCATCTTTGGTTGAAATGGCTGGCACTGTCTTCGGTGCCGAGCTTTCGGCACTTGGTATCAATTTATTCCTGGGCCCTAATCTGGATGTATCGTATACGCCACGGCCAGGTGATGTTTCCGATTTAGGCGTAAATACTTTTGGTGGTGATCCATTTTGGGTGGGTGAATTGGGGAAAGCTTATGTCCAAGGGCTGCACGTTGGCAGTGAGGGGCGTTTATTGGTCGTGCCGCGTCATCTGCCAGGACTTGGTGGAGCTGATCGCTCGCTCGAGGATGAAGTCCCCACAGTGCAGAAGACTCTGGAGCAACTGCGGCAGATTGAGTTGGCGCCCTTTTTCGCTGTTGCAGAGGGCGTGATGGGGGATGGAAACGTAGCTGATGGTTTTCTCGTTACTCATATCCGTTATCGCGGTTTTCAAGGCAACATTCGCCAAGCTACGCGCCCCATCAGCCTGGATGCTCAGGCATTGCAGTCGGTGATGAACTTGCCTGAGTTTGTACCGTGGCGTCAGGCTGGTGGCATATTAGTTTCTGACAATCTGGGACTGAAGTCTATCCACTATTCTTACGATCCGCGTGGACTGTCATTTAATGCACGTCGCGTGGCGCAGGATGCACTGGCTGCCGGCAATGACGTCCTGATGCTCAATCGTTTTGCTGCTGATAGCGAGAACTGGGGTGCGCATTTTAGGAATGTGCGCGATACTTTGAGCTATCTTGCCTCACGCTATGAAAACGAGTCGGCTTTTCGCACGATCGTGGACAGTGCCGTTTATCGAATATTGAGTGGGAAAATGCGCACTTCCCAGGATGATTTCTCCTGGGAAAGGGTACGACTCGATTCTGATGGAATTGCATCTTTTGACGAAGAGCCTTCTGTGGACGATGAGGTGGCAATTAATGCGTTGACCCGCATTATTCCCCTATCCACCGATGTAACTGCGCCGGCATTTCAGGAGGGGGATTCTATCGTCATTTTTACACAGGAGCGTTACGCGCAACCTTACGCAGATTATCAGTCGTTTCCCCTGTTGCAGGGAAATGCGCTACGGGAAGCTGTGTTGCGGCTATATGGTCCCAACGGAACAGGAATCATCTCCTCAGGCGCAGTGCAATTCTTCACATTTCAGCAGTTGCAGAATGCCTTAACCGTCGATCAAGGAGAGACATTGATAGAAGGTCCGCCTTCTATCTCTACGGTAATTCTGAACGCGGTTAGGGATGCGCGTTGGGTTGTGTTTGTGACAACGGGATTGCAATCCAGCGATCCAAGCAGCTATGCCCTTAAATCGTTTTTGTCCAAGTACGCCAATACCGTGACTGGTAATATTGTCGTCGTTGCACTCGGGCCTCCTTATGAGCTAGATAGCACTGAGATCAGTAAACTGGACTTTTTCTATGCGCTGTATTCAACGGGTGAGGCTTTCATAGATGCGGGTGCACGGGCCCTGTTTGGCGATTTGGTTGCCTCCGGAGCCTCGCCCGTAGATATTTCGGCACTGAACTACTCTATTGCACAGCAGACGATGCCAGCTCCCGATCAGTTGATCTCGCTGGACATCATCGGTACGACCGGCGAGGTGCTCACGGAAACAGAACGCTCGGAGATCCTCACGGGAGGCATGCTCAACCTGCGCACGGGTATGATTGTCGATCATAATGGTCGCCCAGTGCCAGATGGAACACCTGTGCAGTTTATACTCACGTACCCGCAAGAGGATATTGAGCGCGTCGTCGTTGCTGAGACACTCAGCGGTGTAGCAACCACATCCATTGTTCTGGATCGTGAGGGGCAGCTAGACATCACTGCACAGTCTGAGCCTGCGCTTTCTTCTGTACGCTTGCAACTCACGATTCGTGCTGAAGGCCCTGTCGAGATTACAGAAATTGAGCCCACGCCGACGCCTACTCCCACACCAACGCCGACGCCTACGGCCACACCAACGCTGACGCCTACACCGACGCCAGAAAGAACTCAGGAGCTTCCAGATCCACTCTACTTGCCGGTTGTGCAAGGTACCATGCTGCTGCGCTGGGGAATCGCTGGGGCGTTTTTCGCCGCCTTTTTTGGCTTCCTCTGGGCTAGACAGCGCAAACTCAGCATTCTCATCGCCCTGCGCGTTGCGTTGATTGGGTTGGTTTCAGGACTGTTGGGCTATGTGGTTGTGATTGCTTTAGGACGTTTTTGGTTCTCGGGGTGGTTGTATAGTATTGTGGGGCATGAATATATTGCCGTGGGCGTAACTGTGTTGGTTGGTGTTCTCGCTCTCGTACCAATAACCTTGTTTTATCTGGTGCGAAAACGTCGACACCGCTATATCGAAGAAGAGCGCTAAGGTGTGATAATCCAGGCGGCAAGTAGCAGTATTCCGGCGATTGTGATAAGTGGGAGATTGGCGCTCAAGGCTCTACGCCACTCACGGATGCTGAGTAAAAATGGTGCGATCTGCAATGGAGCACTCGCCTGATGTAGCATTGTTTGAAAGACGGTCATCGTCGCCGGGCGTTTGTCGGGATGCAATGCCAGCGCGAGCAGAATAGCATGTTCGACGCCAGGGGAGATGGCTTGATTGATCGTGCGCGGGAATACTAGAGCTTCGGGCCGTAGAAATCGTTCCCGTGCCGTCATAGGCGAGCGTCCGGTGAGTAGATGGTAGAGCGTCGCACCCAGCGAATAGATGTCGCTGCGGATGTCAGTGTGGCTGTCGTCGCCGCCATACTGTTCGAGTGGAGTGTAAGCTGCTGTTCCTTGCCCCTGAACGACGGTGACGGTACGGGCCTCGTCACTCGTGAGGATTTTTACCAGTCCGAAATCAACGAGTTTGATCAGTCCTGTGGGTGTCAGCTTGATGTTGGACGGTTTGATGTCTCGGTGTAAAATAGGTGGGGTTTGCTCGTGTAAGTACGCGAGTGCACTACACAGTTGATCGGCCCAGTCGAGTACTTGTGCTTCATCAATGAAACGATTTTCTTGAAGAGCACTGTCGATGAGTTCGCGTAGATCGTGACCAGGTACGAAATCCATAACTAGGTACTCGCGACCATCATGGGTAAAGTAGTCGGATACTTTGGGAAGATTGGGATGATCCAACCGAGCTAACACGGAGGCTTCTTGCCGGAATTGTTCTTGGAGTTGCGTTAGCATTTCTTCTTCGGTGTCTGGATCAGGAGCAATTTCCTTAACGGCGCAGATACGTCCGGGAAGTAAGGTGTCTTCGGCGCGATAAACAGCGCCCATCCCGCCTTGCCCGATCGGCCCGGCAATCTTATAACGATCTTTTAACATCGTTTGTGGTTCTAGCAACTTGACCATACTGCTGATAATAATCGCTTGAGGGTAGGTTGTCAAGTCGGAATGGAGACTATAGTATGATTGAGCAAAACCAACCGTTGTTGGTTATCTACAAAGGTACGTTGGCTGGCATGCGGTGGCCCTTAGGGCGTGACCCGGTCACGCTCGGACGTGCTGCGGATTGCGATATTGTTTTGCCAGAACGCCAGATTTCTCGATATCATGCACGTATCGAGTGGGATGCGGATGGCTATGTGTTACGAGATTTGGGCAGCAAGAACGGCACTTTTGTCAATGGGGAACGCGTACGCGGGCAGCTTTATCATTTACGTGATGGTGATGAAATCTCATTAGCGACAACGTTGCAAATTGGTTTTGTGGCAGGCGAGGCTACCTTACCGCTGGACGAGGTTTTTCTATCCGGACGTTTAGTTGTTGATGAAGATGCCCGCCGCGTGCGTTTGGGGCGCGAGGAATTGAATCCCCCGCTTTCGCCAGCCCAGTTTACACTTCTGGCAATGTTGGTGCAGTCGCAGGGGGCGGTTGTTACGCGGGAGGACGTGATTCACGCAGTTTGGCCGGATGCGGTTGGTGGTGTGACCGATCAAGCTGTCGACGCACTGGTTTATCGTTTGCGGGAACGGTTAGCTGAACTGGATCCAGATCGGAATTATCTTACTACCGTACGAGGGCATGGTTTCCGATTCGATATGGAAGAATGATATTTCGCGTAGTCATAACGAAACAAGAGATATTGCCCTTTTGGGTTACTTTGAAAATAAAAAATGGCTATGCGAAATCGCGCGTTGTTTCTGGCCAGCTTGCTGACTTGTGATTTTACCGCTTGTCGCAGACTAGATTCTTGTTACAATGCTTTCTGTGAAAACGCGAGCGGATTTTTGGAGACATTGGGATAGGGGGCTATTGCTCGCACTGTTCATCGGTGCTATAGCAACATGGCCATTTTGGGTAAACTCAAGTTTGCCTACCGCCACCGATGCCGAATTACATATCTTTCGTATCGCCGAAATGGGCTATAGCCTGCAGGCGGGTAATCTTTATCCCCGTTGGGCCGCCAACTTCTACTACGGCTATGGGTACCCAATCTTCAACTACTACGCACCACTGACATATCATCTGGGTAATTGGGTAACGTTGTTTCAGCCAGAATATGCCGTTATTGGGGCAAAGATACTGTTTATTGCGGCGGCGCTGATAGGCGCCGTCGGTGCCTATCTCCTGGGTCGTGAATTCGGCGGGCAGGGTGGGGGAGTACTCGGAGCGGCAGCTTTTGCGTTTTCCCCCTACGTTGTGTTAATCAATCCTCATGTGCGTGGTGACCTACCTGAAGTCTTTGCATTGGCTTTCGTTCCGTGGGCTTTGTGGAGCTGGGAACGCCTGTGGACCACCGGTAGTAAAGATATCTTCGTGCTGGCCATCTTGTCAGCAGTAATCACGATACTGAGTCACAATCTTACAGGTCTTACAACGATGCTGCTGTTAATCGCCTTGTCGGCCTGGCGTTGGTTGATCGGTAAAAATCGCGAGCGCGTTGGATGGGCATTCTTGGCCGGCATTTTAGTGGTGACACTGACGGCTTTCTTCTGGCTGCCATTTTTTCTTGAGCGGCGCTTCATCCACCTCGATGTTGCTGGTGAGGGACATTACGATTTCCACAATCACTTCGTCCTGCTGCGTGATCTGCTTGCTTTCCTGCGCCCGATAGATTGGCGTGCAGCGACGAATAATCCCTCGATGAGTGCCGGGCCACTGCTGGTGTTGCTTGCCATTGCCGGTTTTGCTATAGCAATGGTATGGTCAAAAAGAAATCGTCGTCGTGTAAGCTTTTATCTGCTGAGCAGCCTTTTGTGTTTTTGGTTGATTACACCAGCTAGTCGCTTTATTTGGGAAAATATACCGGGCATGGCATATTATCAGTTCCCTTGGCGTTTTCTTGGCCCTCTAGCGGCATTGTTGGTTCCTCTGGTTGCCTTACTTGGGAACATTGCGCTGCCGAATAAACGTCGCGCGGCGGTGTTGACCATCTTGTGCAGTGCAATCCTCATTACAGCTATGCCTGGCCTGTATCCGATTCCTTGGCCATCCGATTTTGGTCCAACCGATCCACTGACCTTATTAGATTTTGAACTGCAAGGGCGCTGGCGCGGGACGACATCGACGGATGATTTTATACCCACGACGGTCGAGGTAATTCCGGGCCCGACACAGTCATTGTTAGATTCATACCGCTCTCCGCCGATCGACCGTGTCAACCGATATACAGTGCCTGATGATGCCACCGTTACCGTACTGGACGATGTCCCCTGGCATAACCGGTTTGCAGTGCAAGCGCCACACGAGATGCTCTTGCGATTGTATTTGTTCTATTTCCCTGGCTGGAAAGCTTATGTGGATGGGCAGGAAACGCCCATAGAAATCGCTAAGCCAGAAGGGTTTGTCACGGTGTGGGTTCCAGAAGGGCAGCACGAGGTGTTGTTAAGCTTCGAAGATACACCGCCGCGCACCATCGGATGGATCATCGCCAGTGTAGGTCTTGCGATCCTATTGATTGCTGTATGGCGTTTTCCTAATACCACGACTGAATCTGGTGAAGTTGCGACTGACACTACGGCGCTCACATGGTTGGCGGTTTGCCTGGGCTTTATACTACTGCTCAAAGTGCTTGTCTTCGATCATACCGAATGGCTTCATTACACCTCACTTCCGGGTGAGGTGCGTGCGGCAAGGTATCCACAACAAGCTGATTTCGGCGGGGAGATCACACTTCTGGGATTTGATGTCTCTGGCAGAGATTTCAAGCCAGG
The DNA here is from genome assembly GCA_046260035.1 of Anaerolineae bacterium. Taxonomy (GTDB): domain Bacteria; phylum Chloroflexota; class Anaerolineae; order B4-G1; family SLSP01; genus DSWT01. Next base: position 4,224 of record JBJYXQ010000716.1, on the reverse strand, counting down.
CAGTACATTAGATATCACTGTTTACTGGAATGCACAACAGGCAATAACTGAAACGTACCAATCCTTCGTTCACATAGTCTATCCTGAAGGCCATATCTGGACACAATCGGATCACTTGAATCCGGCAGGCTTTCCGACGAACCTTTGGCCAACCGACCGCTATATCCGCGATCAACACCGGCTTGTGCTGCCATCGGATATTCCAGAGGGTGAATACAGTATTTCTGTGGGAATTTACCTGCTGAGTAACAATACGCGTCTGCCGGTCCTGTGGGCCGAGTCCGGGGCACGCACGGACAATGTCATCTTGAGTAAGACGATCACTGTAAAAAGATAGGACCTATAGCAAAACTTCGATGGGTAACGTAAACCATCATACTGGGAATTCTCTGGCTGCGTTATCTTGGTTCAGGGAAAAAGGGTGGGGGGAACAGTGACTACTATACACTGCATTATATTACGACTAAAGAAACAACAAAAGTGGGGCGAAAACCGCCCCACTTTGATTTGTGTTGGATCTGCTCAGTAGTGGTTTATTCCTGCTGCTGAAGAGTGCGCCGATAGATGTCTTCCATATTATCGCGGTTGTCACGCCGTGTATTGCGCTGTTTGCTTTTGCGATTGCGCGACTTACGCTCGTCTGACATCGCTTGCGCCTGCTGGAAAGCAATCTCCATTGCTGACAGAATGGGTTCTTGGTCGCTATCTTCCTCACCCATATCTTCGGCTTCAAGCTGCATCGTCAGATCAATTTGACGCTTACGGCGATCGATCTTCAGGATTTTCACTTCGACTGCCTCGCCCATCTTGGTCACGTCCGCAGGATTACGGACAAATTGGCCCATCTCGCGTACATGCAACAGGCCAGGGCGTTCAGCACCAAGATCGACAAAAACGCCGTAACGTTCCATCCGCACGACCTTACCCGTGCGGACTTGCCCCACGGCTAATTCGTCCCACTCTACTTCTGCTGGTTCGACCATCGTCAAAGCAATGCGTCCCTTTTCAGGATCGACGCTTTGTACCCATACTTTGACTGTGTCGCCGACTTTGACCTGATCGCTAACTTTCTTAACCCGCTGCTTTGACAAACGGGAGATGTGAATCAACCCTTCTCGTTCGAGCCCCAGGTCAACGAAGGCTCCGTAGAGTTCTGTGCGCGTGATTGCGCCCTGCAAACGCATCTTGGGTTGAAGGTCATTAATCGAGGTTGGTTGTACCAATTCTTCCGACATCCGTTCACTTGCTCCTTGTAGTTAAATAACGGTATGCATTATAACGCAGGTGTCCCTGATGTCAAATCCATCAGCCGCGCCCGAACTCTTTCCACTCGCGCCGTATCCGACGATCAGCATCGCGTTTGGCGATGACCGCGCGCTTGTCATACTGGCGTTTGCCGCGCACCACGCCGATTTCCACCTTTGCCAGTTTCCCTTTGATGTACATCTGCAGTGGGACGATTGTATAACCGCGCTCCTGTGTGTTGCCTTGTAGCCGTGTGATCTCCTTGCGGTGCATCAACAGCTTACGCGGACGCTTTGGGTCGTGAGATGAGCGTCCTGCCTGTTCGTACTGTGCGATATGCACATCATACAACCAAAGTTCGCCGTTGCGAACTTGCACGTAACCTTCGCCTAAGCTAACCGCTCCTATGCGTACTGACTTGATCTCCGTGCCGGTCAGCACAATACCGGCTTCGTAGCGGTCTTCAATGAAATATTCGTGTCGAGCCTTGCGATTGGTCGCCACAACCTTTACATCATTCACATTCAAATCATTGTCCTTGTGTAAAGTATTCGACAGCCCGTTCCAGTTGTGGGTCTTCGCCTGTCGGAGTATCATCAGGGATTTCTGCGAGAATATCCGGCTCCAATCCATCACCATGGATACTGTTATCGTTTGGTGTGAACCAGCGTGCGATAGTCACGCGCAGTTGCGAACCATCGCTGAGCGCGTTAGGGCGCTGCACCGAGCCCTTACCGAGGGTCTGCGTTCCGATCAGCACCGCGCGTCCACGGTCCTGCAACGCGCCAGCCACGATTTCCGAGGCGCTGGCACTCCCCCCGTTGACCAAAACAACCATCGGGATGTCTTCGCCGATGTCACCATCGTAAGAGTAAAACCGCTGTTCTCCGCCCGAACTATCGCGCTCTATAGCTACCAAACCCTTGTTTAGGAATAAATCCGATACTTTGATGGCCTGGTCTAGCCAACCACCAGGATTAGAGCGTAGATCAAAGACCAGTCCTTTAGGATTCTGTTTTGCCAATTCCTCAAGCGCTTCCTGTACGTTGTCAGCCGCGTTCGCATCGAAATCGGTCAGTAGTATATAGCCAATTTCATCGTCTAGCATGCGATATTCAACAACCGGGACTTCAATACGAGCCCGTGTCACGGTAATTGTAATTTCGTCGTCTTCGTCGGCGCGGAGAATCGTTAACACGGCATCAGTCCCCGCTGGACCACGGATATAGCTAATCGCTTCGTAAAGCCCCAACCCCACGATGGACTGATCCCCTACGGCTACGATGATATCGCCAGGAAGTACGCCTGCTGCCTCCGCCGGTTGTCCAGAAATCAGGCTGGCGATTTCGAGATAGCCATCTTCGCGCATTGTTACCATAGCACCAATGCCTTCGAACGTTCCGCTGGCATCTTCATTCAAAATGGCCGTGATTTGTGGATCGATGAATGAGGTGTAAGGGTCATCCAGTGTCAGCAGCATGCCGCGAATCGCACCGTAGGTCAATGCTTGTTGGTCAGGTAAATCGCCGTAGAACTGCTCATCTAAAAGTCCTAGAACTTCCTGGATGAGCTCGTAGTCGAAATCTGTCGAGACAACAGGAGGAGTATCTCCCGCCGACGGGATTGATGGTGCAACTGTCTTTTCAACAGGGGGAGTATTGTCCGCGGCTTCTTCATTTGCGGAAACTTCCGGAGTTGTAACGACTGTCGCTCCCCTTGTACGCCCGGTTAAGCGCCCAATTAGGAAGCCACCCCCAAAAGCACCAACAGTTGATACTGTAATGATTGCCAAGATTCCAACAATGATCAATATTCTACGGGTCATTTCTCTGTCTCCTTGAGTCACTCCACAACCTCCCATCTAGTAAAGGGGGTAGGGTATGTCCAAAATTTATCTATAGAGATCTATTTTATCACAAGCAGGATAAGATTCAAGGCAGCAGAGTAGTAATAATAGGGGGAGTCAATACCTTGGAAAATTCTGTAGCCAAAGCCGTTTGACAATATTATTAAGTTTGCTATAATTTGACTATAGGCGAGTAAGATTTCGAGTTTGTCCGTTGAGAGACCTGGATGTTTTACGAGTCCGGGTCTTTTTTTATGGAATTAGCTGGATATTTTACTCGAAACAATCAAGTACGTAAGTTGAAAGGGAGAGAAATTGTGAGCAATCGGGAAATTGGAACTGTCAAGTGGTTTAACGAATCTAAAGGTTATGGCTTTATCTCGCGGGAAGGTCATGACGATGTTTTCGTTCATTACTCTGCTATCCAGACTGATGGATATAAGTCATTGAACGAGGGGCAGCGTGTTGAGTTCTCCGTAGAACAGGGACCTAAGGGATTACAGGCTACCAACGTGGTGCCTGTGCAGGGGTAGCTTGCGATAAGTAGTGCCTATCTACCTTCTGCGTAGGGTAGGGGGCAATAGCAATCGTAATTAAAATCCTATACGCGAATCAAAAACAGGCCGGTGCACGTGCACCGGCCTGTTTTTGCGTCAAGGAAGGTGATTAAGGTAAACGTTATAGAACATACGATCTATAAAAACAGAACCACTTCGTGGGGGGCTGTGTGGTATTTGCAATGCTCAAGAAATGCCACGACCTTAAGTGTAAATAAATGATTTGTGTCGTGCGAAAAAACCTGTTGGTATTTGAGTATTAATCACCGACCATATGCAATAAGCGCCAGCCGAGCGATTCAGGGGCTTAATTTTACATAATATACATAGTCGGAAGTTTAAATTATGAAAAAACACGCCTCTTGAGACCCCGAGACATAGATTAGATTGTGCCTGAGTTTTATGTTGTGTTGCGGAGAGGCTTTTAGCGGTTATGTAGAAATCAGTTTGTTAGTAGTTGTGCTACGAGAAATGGGCAACATTGGTTGATTTGATTATGATGGCAAAGGGGCACAAATACCTATGATGAAGTGTTACGTGCTATTTTCGTCGTTGTGTCAGGTTTTGCTGCGTGTT
>JBJYXQ010000715.1:3233-4647 GCA_046260035.1 Anaerolineae bacterium | reverse complement strand
TGGGGATGTGGACGTACGCTATTGTCGCCCCCTTCTTCACTGTCGATGATGACGTAACCACGGCTGACGTACGCGCGACGTGGGATGGAACGCCCGCTGGTCCTTTTGCGGAGCATCCTTTGCTCGTCGCTGACAATACCCGCAATGTGCTCAGTACATTGTGGGGGCCGCCCGCCGAAGGCGCACTGAACGTTATTGCTGCTTCAGAACTGTTGACCATGGCAGAGCAAATGAACGCCTGGGCCATCGTCCCGTTTGACGCACTCGGACCGCGCTGGAAGGTGCTGCGCGTGGATGGCCTTTCGCTGCTGGACAAGAGCGTGGATATGGCCGCCTATCCCCTGAGCCTTGCACTCTATTGGGGCAGTGCTAACCGGCCCGAAACGCTGGAATTGCTGCCGTATGCGCCTGATACGTTCACCAATCGCAACCCGGAGCACCTAACCATCGTAATGATGACAGGAGTGACGGCGATGACGCGTGGGACGGGCCAATTGATGGATCGCGCCGGTGTCACTTACCCGGCACAGGATGTGCAGCCCTGGTTTACCGCTGCCGATATCGTCCACATCAGCAATGAGGTGTCCTTTAAATCGGATTGTGTGATGGAGGGCAGCGGTTCGATGTCGTTCTGTTCTCGCGATAGCTACATCGAACTGCTGGAAGCCATCAATACCAGCGTCATCGAATTGACCGGCAACCATCTGGTGGATAAGGGAATTGTGCCTTTGGAGCACACACTCGAACTGTACCGTGAGCGCGGTTGGCAGTGGTTCGGCGGCGGCGAAAACTATACCGATGCGCGCCAACCGGCGTTATTCGAAAATGGCCCTAACAAGATCGCTTTCATTGGATGTAACAGCGTTGACAATCCTTACGACTGGGCTACCGATGAACTGCCCGGCGTGTTCTCGTGCCGCCAGACCGACCGCAAAGCGCTTGATCCCGTCGACCTGGCTTACCTTGAGACGACGATCGCCGATCTGCGCAGCCAGGGGTACAACGTGATTTTTACCGTACAAGAGTACGAAACGGAAAGCTATACGCCTTTTGCCGGACAGATCGAGGATTTTCGCACCTTTGCCAGTCTCGGTCCGGTTTACGTGCAGGGGAGCCAGGCGCATCAACCGCAGACGATGGAATTCTATGGCGATACCTTTATTCATTACGGCCTGGGCAATTTCTTCTTCGACCAGATGTGGAACGAGGGGCGGCAGGGATTTGTGAACCGGTTGGTCTTCTACGACAATCGTTTTCTAAGTATCGAGTTGCTGCCGACGTGGCTTGAAGAATACGGCCGCCCGCGCCCGATGACGGATGATGATCCCATCGCGGCTGCCAATCGGCGTCAGTTCCTGCAAATGATCTTTGACTTGCGACTGCAGTAGTATTTTGGACTGAGGACTGGAAATTT
>JBJYXQ010000715.1:0-3133 GCA_046260035.1 Anaerolineae bacterium | reverse complement strand
CGATCCCCTTGAAGCATAGGAGTACTAGGGGTTAGGACGTGTTGAGTCTCTTGAACACAGACACAAAATCCTGATCCCATCTTTGGAGGAAACAATATGTTGAATACAATCATCAGTATACTTGATGTGGTCTTTGGCATAGTAGGCCTGATCTTGATTCTGCGCATCGTGCTGCAGTTGTTCCGCGTCTCGTCGCAGAATCCAGTCATGCGCTTTCTCACGCTGGTCACCGATCCCGTGGTCAACCTGGCTAACAAGCTCCTGGGCATTCCGGCCTACCGCCGCTACGATCTCTCTGCGATTGGATCACTGGCAGCGGCACTGATTGTCATCTGGGTGGGACGGACGTTGATTGTGTGGGTGCTGCAATTGCTGATCTACGTGCCGGGATGGTTCCGTAATCCTCTTGGCAGTATTGGCACCATGCTAGTCTTCGTCTTGCGTTTGGCCTTCGAGCTGTATAGCATGGCGCTGCTCGTGCGCATCCTTTTCGAGTGGATCCGTGTCCCCTACTCCAGCCGGGTGATGCGCTTTTTGTGGGACATCACCGAACCACTGCTTGCTCCGATCCGAAGCATACTGCCGACGTTCGGCGGATTGGATTTTTCCCCGCTGATCGCCTTCTTTTTGCTGAACTTCGTGCAACGCCTGGTGTTTATGATGCTGGGGTGGATTTTCTGAAAGGGTACTAGACTACAAAAGTCTTACCAGGCATTGGCTTTCGCAAATACCGTCTTGAACAAGGGACTTGCACGCCACAGTACCGGCTGAGACTTTTGTAGCCCTTATGGTTGAGCTTCTCCAATGAGTGACCACGGCCCAGCCCACGTGATCTTCACCTGTGCCAGCCGTCCCCGCCAGTCACCTTCCGCGGGGAAGAAGACCAGCCGGTCGGTGCGGGTGCGTCCGACCCAACGATCCCGTTTCGCGTTGCGCCCTTCGACGAGGACTTCGACCGTCTGGCCGAGGTAACGGGCGTTCAGTTCTTCCAACACAGCAGCTTGCAGATCATCCAGCGCCTTGCGGCGACGCTCTTTCTCCGCGCGCGACAGATCATCGCTCATCGTGCGTGTAGCGACGGTGAGCGGGCGCGCTGAGTAACGCGCGATGTGAGCTTTGTCCAGCTTTAGCTCTGCTAACAAATCGTAGGTGTGCTGGAACTGCGCCTTTGTCTCACCGGGAAATCCCACGATGATGTCGGTGGCGATGGAGACGCCGGGAATGATCCCGCGGATGCGCGCCACGAGCCGCCGGTAATCGTCTACCGTGTAGCCACGTCGCATGCGGGCCAGCACCTCGTCGTCGCCGGCCTGGATGGGAACTTCGATGTGCTCGCACACTTTCGGCAGTTCGGCCACGGCGTGCAGCAAATCGTCCTTCATCCAATTGGGGTGGCTGGTAAGAAAGCGTAGACGCTCCAATCCCTCGATTTCGTGAACCTGCCGCAACAGTGTGACAAGCGGGGTTTCCGTTGCGTCGCTGAATTCGGGCAGGTCATAGCCGTAGCGATCCACGATCTGGCCGAGTAGTGTGATTTCCTTGACGCCCTGGGCGACCATCTGTCGCGCTTCGGCCAAGATCGCTTCCGGCGGGCGACTGCGTTCCGCGCCTCGCCGGTAAGGGATAACGCAGTAGGTGCAGGCGTGCGAGCAGCCAAGGACGATGGGGAGATGTGCGCTAACGATGTGCTCCTGTTCCGAGGGTGGTAGAATCGTGTCGACGCGCCCCAACGCCAGTCGGCGCGCTTCCGCGTCTGCGATAAGGGTTTGCGCTTCATCCAGATCCCCACGTTCGGCGAGCAGCGCCCACAACTCGGTGGGGTCGGAGGGCGGAAGGAAGACGTCGACCCAGGAAAAGCGCTTCTCCAGGGCCGTAGGTTGGTCTGCCAACCTTTTCTCTTTCACGCCAACCATGCAGCCCATCAACGCCAAAACTCGCTCCGGGTGGCGTTCTTTGACGCGTCGCAATTGGTTCAGACGCCCCACAGCCTTGTCTTCCGGTTGTTGGCGCACTACGCACGTGTTGAGGATCATCACATCGGCGTCTTCCGCGCGTTCAGCGGGCGTATAACCGAGTCGTTCCAGCCCGGCGGCGACGCGCTGCGAGTCCGCAACGTTCATCTGGCATCCAATGGTCCAAATATGGTACTGCATGTTAGCGGTGTTTCTGCTCCTTTATCGTCGTTAAAAAGGCGGCGGATGTGATCATCCGCCGCCGCCATACTATACCACAATTCGAGCAAAGAACCTATCCGGAAGTTTGCCGTTGACGCACCAGAAATGCTCGCAAGCATGAGTTCCGGATAGAGTCTGAATTTAACGGCGCTCCCACTCCTTCGTTGCGGCGCGGATCAATGCCTGGATTTCGGGGTCGGGGATCTCGTTCACGTCGGCATAGACGAGGCCATCGATGGCAAAGCACACGCCGCCACTTGGCGCATTTTGCAGCTTGATGGAGCGGCCGGCCAGCGAAGGAATACGCGCCTGCATCTCCTCCACGATCGCGCCGATTTCGCGTGCCAGATCGAGGGCCGTCATAATCGTCGGCGCAGCATCGGAACGCTTGAGGGTCGGTTCATCTTTGAGGTAGAGACGCGGCTTATCCGTGGTAGGTGGCGTTGTCACAGGCTTTTCTACCGGCGGAACGCGACTGTCTGGCGTGATCGCTGTAGGCGTAGCGGACAGTCGGACCGCAGGTTCGCGCGCGGGAGGTTGCTGCACGGCTGGCTGTTGCCGCGCCGGCTGCGGTGGCGTCGCGGGCGCGGGTGGTTTCTTGGTCGCCTGGTCTTTCTGGACATAGCTGCGGGCGAAGGCCACCACTTCCTTCAACCCGGCGACGACGTCCTTGCGCACAGCGTCATCGGGTACGGCTTCCAGGCTGGGATAAAGCTCGCCGTTGACGGTGATCTCCCACGTTCCATCGGGCGTGTGATCGATGGCCAGCAGATATACATCGCGCGGAGCTATGTTGAAGGCCGGCACGGCGGTAGGCTCTGTTTCGCTCGCTTCGAGCTGTTTCTTGTGGCGTGCCTTGAAAATCACCCACGCCAGCCAAAACGTGATTCCGACGATGGCAACGATAAGCAACCCAAGCATAGGCAGGAGGAAATTCATCAGATCCGGCATTTTCTACC
>JBJYXQ010000714.1:4339-17501 GCA_046260035.1 Anaerolineae bacterium | reverse complement strand
GAACTGGATCGCTGGCTGGAAGAGACTATCGCTTCAGAGAATGTCAACGTCACGACCTACGCGACTGCCTATCGCAATTTCAGGACGTTCACGAACTCAATGGCCGTGACCTTTGTCCTGCTCGAATTTATGATCGCCGCGATCGCTGTCGTCGCAATGGTGACACTCAACACCATTTTCTTCAACCAGCGCAAGGATGAGTTTGGCGTGCTCAACGCCATTGGGCGTAGCCGCCAGTGGCTCGTCGGTCGCACGCTGAAAGAAACCAGCAGCGTGACCGCGTTAGCGTGGCTCATCGGGGCAGGATTGTGCGGTCTGGGATTGCTAGGTATGCAGGCGCTGCTTTACGCGCCACGTGGTCTGACCCTCGATTTCTTCAATATGACGCCCTGGCTGTTTACCACACCGCTTCCTGTCAGCATTATCCTTGCCAGTGCAGTGACCATTGCCCAGATGCTGCGTAAACTGGATCCAGTGACGGTCATAGAACGGAGGTAAACCATGAAACCGCTGTCGCTTTTGACCTACTATCGCCGTCATAAGGGGCACACCGCGCTGCTGGTAGGCATCATCAGCCTGGTGACGATGGGTCTTTATCTAGCGGCCGCCCTCTCTTGGGCCATTTTCGTCGAACCGGCGCGCACCAACCGCCTGTCTCTGGCAAAATTCAGTGTCGTTTTCCCCCGTGGCGACGAATGGGCGGCAACGGTGATGGCCCAGGTGCGCGCACATCCCGCCGTCGAACACGTCATTCCGTTCGTTACCGGGCAGGGGATCTCTTTGCCTGAAGCCATAGGCGGCGAGACGGACTGGTTGAGCTTGCGCGGCGTGTGGGAGCAGGATATGGCGCTCGTCCTGGAAAAATACGGCGCAACCGTGAAAGAAGGGCATATCGTGCAACCACGGACAAATGGCGTGATGCTCTCGGAGGACGTGGCGGCGAATCTGGGGCTGCACGTAGGAGACGTGATTCACAACAAGGTCAATCCCGAGTTCTACAGCAACATTGCCGATCCTCTTGAGGTGGTCGCCATCCTGAAATGCGATGTGCGCCTGGGCATTCTCTCCGCCGAATATATGAACAGTCACGAAATCTACAGCATCTTCCCGATAGCCTTTCTGGTGGCGGCGCAACCAGGGTATGAGGCAGAAGTGGATGCTTTTCTCAGAAACGAGATTCAGTCTCCCCAGACCCCCGTACAGACACTGCAAACACTGAATGAGGAGATGGCGAGTGAATACCGCAAAACCTACGTGCTCATCATCCCCGTCATCGCCATTATCGCGGCTGCCGTGGCGCTGGTGATCGGCGCGATCAACCGCATTGCCTTTACTCGCCGTCTCCCTGAATTCGGCGTCCTGCACGCGGCCGGATACAGCCGACGCTGGCTGATCCGCCATCTGACGATCGAGACAGCCTTATTGGCGGCGCTAGGCTGGGTTCTAGGCGTCCTGCTGTCATGGGGCACACTCTATGCCCTCAAACTGGCCGTGTTCACCCCGCGCGGGCACGTCCTCACGGTGATCAGCGTCACGCCAGCGTTGTTAATCTTGGCGGTGCCAATGGCCGTGATCGGCTTTGCACGCGCCGGTTTCAGCCGCCTGCTGGCGCAGATGGATGCTGTGACGATCATCGAACGCGGCGAGTTGGGGCCGGAAGCACAGTCTCGTCCTACACCCACCACCAGTTCGCCCAAACCGCTGGCCGCGGCAATCTTTTACCGCCGCCATAAGGGACGCGCCGCGCTGCTCACCAGTGCTATGTCGCTGATGATCATCGCTGTCGCCCTGGTGATTTTCGTCTTTTCAGCGACCGATGATGCTCGACACGCACGCCTGAGCAACTTAAAGCAGATGAGTGTCCTGCGCACACACCTTGGCTCGCCCATTGATATGGGCGTCATAACGCAGGTGCGGACCCATCCCACCGTCGAGCGAGTGATTCCCTGCGCCGAAATGACCATGATGCACATTACCATTCCCCCCTTTGAACAGGCGAACATCAATGCCTACGGCATCGATGCTGAGGATATGGCCTACCTGGTCGCACTCTACGATTTAAAGCTGAAAGAGGGTCACCTGCCACGCCCCAACACCAACGAACTCGTCATCCCGGAAGTCGTCGCCCAAAATCGCAACCTGCACATCGGCGACGTGATCGGCAACCGCGAGCACCCGGCCTATCCCGGCGCAATGGCGCTGCCTGCCGATTTTGTTATCTCCGGCATCTTTGCCAAATCTGAAACGTCGGAAGGCGAGAACTGGCTGGCTTTTGTCTCACTTGAGTTTCTCCAAAGCCACGAAGCCTTTCACTTTGCCGAATTCCTTAATCAGTTCCTGGTTGTGCCCAAGGTCGGGCAAAAGGCGGCGATGGACGATTGGCTGGAAACCGAGTTTGCCCAAATGTCTGAGATAGGGGAGATGGGGGTGGCTACCTACCGCAAATCACTCATCGCTGCGCGTCAGGGCACGCGCACAACCCTGCTGACAATGGCATTGATCGAGGGTGTCGTTTCTGCGGTCGCGGCGCTGGCGCTGGCCGTGCTCAACATCATCTCAATCGCCCAACGCCAGATCGAGTTCGGACTGTTGCACGCGCTGGGGCGTGCGCGTCCGTGGCTGGTGTGGCGCAGCGTGCGAGAAACCGCCTTCACGACGGGAATTGCTTGGGCCATCAGCGCGCTCGTGTGTCTGACGGGCCTGGTATACCTTCAGGTTCGCGTCTTCACCCCTCTGGGATTAGGCTTCAACCTCTTCAGCCTCACACCCTGGCTGTTCACCCTGCCGATTCCCATTGCGGTGTTGATGGCTACGGCCGGGACTGTGGGCCGGACGCTCTCGCGCCTTGATCCGGTAGCCGTCATTGAAAGGAGGACATAGGTCATGAATCCATTGTCGCCCCTAACCTATTACCTGCGCCATAAAAAGAGCGCGTTGCTGCAAATTGTCCTAATCAGCCTGGCGACAGCAGGACTATTTATCCTCGTGGGTGTGCTCGATACCATTCCCATGCGCGCCGACGTCAGCTATCTGACCAAATTAAGCCGTGTGACGCCCACAGGCATCACGCTCGATCCGGCTGTCGTCGCGCAAATCCAGACGCACCCGGACATAGCACGCGCCATTCCCGACAACGGTCTGGGAATTACGCTCCCCACCCTGCTAGGAACAGAATCTCAACATCTGCTGGGAACCTCACTGCAAGATGCCCAGTATCTGATGCGACACTGCGGCGTGCGCCTCAAGGAAGGGCGCATGTTCGAACCACGCGCCAACGAGTTTATCCTCTCCGAAGAAGTAGCTCGCGCACTGGATCTGAAGTTGGGCAGCGAGATTGGACGCGCGATTGATCCAGACTATTACGGAACCATTTCTTCCCCCTTGGTACTGGTGGGCATCCTGGAAAACGACTCGGCAGTCAGCTCAGGACCAAGTGTACGCCTGGGATTTTTGTCGGCTGAGTACCTGGGGAACCATGAACTCTACGCCCCTCGCGCCACAAGCTTACTCATCATCGCCAAAGATGGGCGCCGAGCTGCCGTAGACGACTATTTAGAAAAAACAATCAACTCCAAATATACAGAGGTGCAGACATTCGGCACACTCGTTGAGGCTTACCAGATGGCGCGCGTCGGCGTCTACGTCATTTTCGGCGTTGTCAACAACGTAGTGGCAGTTATGATGGCCTTTACCGTCGGCATCATCAATCGGATTGCGATCGCCAATCGTCTGAGTGAATTCGGCCTATTACACGCCTTGGGTCGCAATAAGAAACAACTGATCCGCCGCTTAACACTGGAAACGGCTACCGTTGCCGGACTCGGTTATCTGGCTGGGTTGAGCATTGCTCTCTCGGTGATGGCGTGGCTCAAAAACAGCCTGTTCTACGACCTGGGTGTAGAAGTGTACATGTTCAACCCGGCACCGTTTCTGTTTGTCCTGCCTATCCCCCTGATCACTGTCGCCCTGACCTTTTTGAGCGTCAAGCGGATCTTTACCCGGTTGGACACCGTTGACATCGTCGAGCGAGGTAAATTGAGCGAAGAACCGAGAAAGTACCGGGTGACAAAACGCGCAGCAACAAAATCATTATCTTCCCTTACCTTCTACTTGCGGCACCGGCGACGCGGGATCTTGATGGTCCTCAGCACAGCATTGATGGTGCTGTGCATTGTCTTTCCAGTATTCCTGTTTTCGGCGATGACGAGCGCAATGAAGCCCTTTATGGAATATTTGCACTACGTCAGTGTAATCTCGCCTATCCGCTCCGAGCTTGATCCCGGCATCGTGGGTCAGATCAGAAGCCATCCAGCCGTGGCGCGTACTATCCCGGCCATTCGACTTGGCGTCCGGATGATCTTGCCGCCCGGCGGCGGAACTGACGTTAACCTCTATGGTGTTTCCGAGGCCGACCTGCCCATCCTCTTGGAATTGTTCAACATACACGTGCAACAAGGACGCCTGCCCGAGCCACGCAGCAACGAAATCGTGCTTTCGGCAGCGATTGCTGCTAATCGTGACCTTCACGTGGGCGACGTGATTGGTGGCGAGACTGAAAGTGATAGCCCCCTTGGTAGCGATGATCTCCCTACCGAAATGGTCATCACAGGCATCCTTTCTCCCGATCAGCCGTGGATCGGATTTGCCTCTTACGAATATCTGCGCAACCACGAACTCACTGCATCTCGAGCAGCACGTTTACTCATCGTCCCGCAAGCAGGACAAAAGCAAACGCTGGATACCTGGTTGGCAGAAAGCGATCTCTCAGCACAAGCACGTATCACCACTTACAGTATGGAAGAACGGGAGTACAGAGAAATGACAACATCTATCGTTCTCACCTTCACGCTACTCGAATGTATGATCGCTGCCGTAGCTGCGATCGCCCTGGCGACGCTCAATCACATCTTCTTCACGCAACGCAGAGAAGAGTTCGGCGTCTTGAACGCCATCGGTCGCAGTCGCCGGTGGCTTGTGTTGCGCACAATCAAAGAAACGAGCAGCGTGATCAGTATAGCCTGGGTCTTCGGCGCGGTGCTATGCGGGATTGGCCTGCTCGGGATGCAAAGTTGGGTTTACGCCCCTCGCGGTCTGAATCTGGACTTCTTTAGCCCCGCACCTTGGCTTCTCACGCTACCTCTTCCGCTGGTCGTTGCTTTAGCCAGCGTGGGTACGATCGCATGGATGCTGTCCAAACTTGACCCGGTAGCCGTCATCGAGAGGAGATAAAAGATGAATCCGCTATCGCCGTTTATCTACACCCTTCGCCACAAGCGACAGACATTGTTACTGCTGCTCCTCATCAGCTTGATGACAGTGGGGATCAGCGTCATGGTGCGTCTCCCGGATTCTTTCCTGGAACATATGGCCTACTCGGAAAGCTACAAAACCCGAGTTAGCCTAGTGTCTGCCATTGGCCCAACGATGGACCCAAGTCTAGTCTCGCAGATCCGATCTCATCCTGACGTAGCGCAGGTGATGCAGGAAAAGGGAGTGACTGTGATTTGGCCCCCCATCACCGGAGATAGTCACCTGTTTGGCGTGTCCGAAGCTGATATGCAAATCCTGCTGAGCACCTTTGATCTGCGCTTAAAGAAGGGGCGCTTACCCCATCCGCGCACGAACGAGATGGTGCTTTCGGAAACGATGGCCAGGGGAGCAAAGGTATGGATCGGAGACGAGATCAACAACTCGTCCAATCAGGATTGGCTTTTGACCATTCCATCCCCCTTGACCGTGGTGGGGATTTTGGAGGATGATGGCACAAGTTCGCAACCAGGCCCGCCTGTGGGCATCGTCTCCTACGAATACGTCAATGACCATGAACTGTTTGCTTCACCTTGGGCGCCCGGCTTGATCGTCATCGCCAAAGAGGGACGGCGGGCGGCGGTGGACGATTTTCTGGAGACTGCGATCTCTCCCTACGCTGAGGTGAGGACAAACCACCAGTTGGTAGAGAATTTCGTGCGCGTCTCGCGCAATTTCCACCTGTTGTTTGGCGTGGTAGATGTGCTGGTCGCGATGGCGATTGCGCTGGTGGTCGGTCTGATTAACCAGATCGCCCTGTCCAAGCGATTGGCCGAGTTTGGTGTACTGCACGCCCTGGGTAACGACAAAGACCACCTCGTCCGTCGCTTGGCAACGGAGACGGTCATCGTGGCAGCATTGGGCTGGATCACTGGCCTGGCGCTATCTTGGGGATTTTTTGCACTGCTCAAAGTCAAACTCTATGAACCTAATGGGATCAACCTGAGTTTGGTAAATTTTACACCGATCGTATTCTCCATCCCCGTTCCGCTGGCCGCGGCTGTTTTTGTAGCCTGGAACACCCGGCGTACGATGGGTCGGCTCGATGCCGTGGCTATCATCGAACGGGATCAACTCAGTACGGAGGTGGACGAGCAACAGTCGACGGCACGTTCAACAGACAAGCCACTCTCTTCCTGGACGTTCTATCTGCGCCATCGCCGTCGAGGGTTGGCGCTGACCGTGACAATGGGGTTGATGATTCTAGGGGTGGCATTTCCGGGGTTCGTTTTTGGGCCGATGATGGATGCATGGCTGTCGCTCTTTGAACACTTACGTCAGGTCAGCGTCGTCTCGCCGCTGACAGACTTGACCATTGACCCTGCCGTGTCCGCACAAATCAGGGGACACGCCGACGTAGCAGACACTATACCCACGATTCAACTGCGGATACGGGTTGACGTGCCGCCGATGGCGCATCCTACGATCCCCCTCTATGGCGTCTCTGAGAGCGATCTGCAGATGCTCATTAACGTGTATAGCGTCCACGTTGAACAAGGCCGTCTGCCCCAGCCCCACACTAACGAGATTGTGCTGTCCAACGCGCTGGCCCAGAATCGCAACTGGCAGGTAGGTGATAAAATCGGACGGGCGTACGATGTGAGGGATGATGATGAGCTTCCCACTGAGATGATCGTCGTCGGCATTTTCTCTGCCCCACCGGGCCAAGAGGATTTGTGGACTGGTTTTGTCTCTTTCGAGTACCTGAACAGCCACGAATTCTACGCTTCTTACCCCGTAAATATGCTCGTTCTCCCGAGGGAAGGACGCAAGAGCGAGATGGACGCCTGGTTGGAGGGAACCGTGGCTTCTGAACAGACAGCGGTGCAGACTTTTGATCGTATGCAGACAGAATACCGTATCGCGACGTGGATCATACTGGTGCTGTTCAGCATCATTGAGGGTGTGATTGCCATTGTCGCGGCCGTCGCGCTCGCCATTTTGAGCACCATTTTTTTCATTCAACGTCGAGAAGAGTTCGGCGTCTTGCACGCCATCGGCCACCGTCGGCGATGGCTCGTGTTGCGCACCGCCCGGGAGAGCGCGAGCGTTGTCGCCGTGGCTTGGTTGTTAGGCGCGGTGTTGTGTGGGATCGGATTGATAGCGATGCAAGTGGGAATCTTTGCCCCTAAGGGCATGACGTTCGATCTACTCACCCCGGCTCCCTGGGTCTTTACATTGCCAATGCCGATAGCCGTTGTCACGGTCAGCACCGGCCTGATTGCCTGGATGCTCTTCCGGCTAGACCCGATAGCTGTGATCGAGAGGAGGACATAATCAAATGAAACCTTTATCGCCCCTAACCTATTATCGCCGTCACAAACGCCAGATTCTGTTGATGCTCGGCCTCATCGCGCTGGTAACCCTGGGCATCAGAGTGATGGTCAGTATGATCTACCCTATCCTGGAACACACCGAGATCGTGCTCTTGGGGCCGTTAAGCCATTTCAGTCGTGTCTATCCTACCTACGACCGAGCACCCGATCCGGCCATCGTGGCCCAGATTCGAACCCATCCTGAGGTAGCGCGGGTAATCCCCGAAAACGGGTATGGCCTGATCATTAACGTACCTTCACTGGTGACGATGAGCTCATCCCAGGTTTTGGGAATCACGGAGGCCGACCTTCCTTATTTGCTGGAAACGTGCGGTTTACGACTGCGGGAAGGCCGGATGCCGGCACCCAACACCAACGAGATGCTTTTCTCCGAAGAACTGGCCGACGCGCTGGGATTGCACGTCGGCGATACCATTGACCGCTCGGTGGGTGAGCAACGCTATTATTTTGCCATCCCCTCACCGTTGACTGTGGTCGGCATCCTCGAAAGCGAACCGACCGTTCCCTTAAAGGACAGAGCACGCCTGGCGCTGGTATCCTACGAGTACATCGCCCATCACGAGCTGTTTGCTCCACGCCAGTCGGGACTACTCGTCGTTGCACAAAAGGGACATAAAGCAGCCATGGATAGCTTTTTGGAAACAGCGATCGCGTCCCCACAAACAGACGTAGACACCCATCGTCAGGAATTCGTCTACGTTGCCGGCCTTCGCCGCACCCTAAATATGGTCATCGGCACGGTAGACTGCCTGGTTGCGGTCGTGGTCGCGCTAGTTGTGGGTATGATCAACCAGATCGCGCTCACCCAGCGACTGACAGATTTGGGTGTACTCAACGCCCTGGGTTTTCACAAGCGGAAGCTCATCCGGCAATTGACTACAGAAACGGCGGTCATCGCGGTTGCAGGTTGGTTAATCGGTCTAGCACTTTCATGGCCAGCCCTGGCATGGTTGAGAGATAATTTTTATGCGCCACGAGGCATCACCCTGAACCTAGCAAACCCTCTCTCTCTGTGGTTTGCCTTGCCCATCCTGCTGACCGTGATCGGTTTTGCAGTATGGAGCGTGGTGCGGGTCTTCGCTCGGCTCGACGCGGTCGCCATCATCGAACGCGGTACGCTTGGGACGGAAGAATCCCACATCCCACATGGCGGATCGCGCGCTACCAAGCCACTCTCTTTTCTAACATTCTACCAGCGACATCGCCGTCGCGCGGCGACTTTGATTGCCGTCATCGGGCTGATGATCCTGGGCATCGCCTTTCCGGGCTTTTTCTTCGGATCGATCATCGAAACCCAAAAACCTTTTATGCTCAACTATCTCCGCTATGTTGGCGAGGTGCAACCCGCCATCGGTAACGCCGTTGACGCCGGCGTTGTAGCACAAATCAGAGCCAATCCCGACGTCGTGGACGTCATCCCGGTCACCGAGATGTTTCTGCCGGTAAGCATTCCACCGGTCAGTGAGAGTGTTTCCCTGGTCTATGGAATTTCCGAGGAACACCTACCCTATCTCATGGACTTGTTCCAGTTGCGCCTCAAGGAAGGCCGCCTGCCCCGTCCCTACGCCAACGAACTTATCCTGCCTGAAGCGGCTGCCCTGAATCGGGGACTGCACGTGGGCGATGTCGTCGGGCGACCGGTGAATGACCGAGATCGCGACATTGCAACGGAGATGAACGTCGTTGGTATCCTTGAATGGTATGGTTCGCCGCAAAAAGGGCACACCTCAGGTGGCCTATCCACCGAAGCAACGGCCGTGGGTTTCGCATCGGCGGAGTACTTACAAAATCACGAACTAT
This sequence comes from Anaerolineae bacterium, assembly GCA_046260035.1. GTDB lineage: Bacteria > Chloroflexota > Anaerolineae > B4-G1 > SLSP01 > DSWT01. The sequence continues at coordinate 8,058 of JBJYXQ010000714.1, read as the reverse complement.
ACACGAACCTTGCCACCCGCCTGCTCGTCGTTCCAAAAGCGGGGCGCAAAAATGCTGTGGATACTTGGCTCGAGGGAAGCATTGCCTCCAGGCACACGCTCGTTGAAACCTACGGGCAATTTTCCCGTGAGATGGAACTGGTAAGACGCAACTTTTACCTGCTGCTCGCAGGGATTGAAGGCCTTATCGCCGTCGTTGCATCAATTGCGCTGGCAGCTCTAAACTTCATCTTCTTCGCACAGCGCAAACAGGAATTTGGGGTTCTGCACGCGGTTGGGCGAAGCCGTCCCTGGCTAGTACTGCGCACCACTGGTGAAACAGCAAGCGTTGTCATAGTCGCCTGGCTCATCGGCGCAGTTGTATGCATGCTAGGTCTTCTCTACGCCCGGTCGCACGTCTATATGCCGCTCGGTCTCGACCTGAACTTGCTCAATCCCTCACCGTGGCTGTTCACCCTGCCCATCCCTCTGGCCGTCGTCGTAGCCGGGGTTGGCACCACCTCCTGGATACTGTCCAACCTTGACGCCGTATCCATCATCGAAAGGAGAGCCTGATGGCTAACAACACATCCATACCATTCCATCATTTCCGCAAATTCTCCCGCCTGCTAGGACTACTGCTGATCCTTGTCCTCACAGCGTGTAACGGAGATACGGCACAATCCACCGAACCAGCACCGACACCGGATAGTGGAGCCACATCTTTCCAGACACTGCCCGGCAGCCTTAGTGCTAACGGTATCCTGCATCCCTATCGAAACCTCGTGCTGAGCTTCGACATCGGCGGCGCCATCGAAGTGCTGGATGTTAAGATCGGCACGTCCGTGCAGGCCGGGCAGACACTGGCCGTGCTCGACGACACCGACCTGCAACGCGCTGTAACCCAGGCAACGCTGGACGTAGAGAATGCCAAACTGCAACTGGCACAACTCCACGCGCAGGCTATCCCCGTGCCAGAACAGGTGATCGCCGCGACCGCCGCCATCAGCAGCGCGCAGGCCGTGCTAACCCAGGCACAAGCACAATACGACCTGCGTGACAATCAGGCCATCCTCGACCGGGCGGCCTTGACGGAAGCCGAGCAAGCCCTGCGCGACGCGCAGAACGCCTATAACAATCTGCTCAACGATCCCATTACCAAGGATTGGGCGCCCTACTCTCCGACGGCCAAAGCATTAGAGGATATGCAAGACCACTACCGCTTGGTCCTGGCGCAATACCGTCTGCACAGCGCCGACCGGGGTTACGAAGCCAGCATCGCGAACGCAGAAGCGCAACTGGCGCAAGCGCAGCTTATCCTCTACGAAGCCCAACATCCCGTCGCGCCGGAGACGCTCGCGCTGGCCGACCTTGCCGTGAAACGCGCGGAGCAAACGCTCGCCATCGCCGAGGAAAACCTGGCACGCACAACCTTGGTTGCGCCCTTTGACGGCATCATCGCGGCGATCTACGCCAACGTTGGCGAATGGGCTGCGCCGGGCGCGCCGGTTATCGAACTCCTCGACGTATCGCACTGGCGCATCGAGACGAAGAACGTCGGTGAACTGGAAATCGCCCGCGTGCAGGTGGGACAGAATGTCGAGGTGCGAATTAACGCCTTCCGGGATGAACTCCTGACCGGGCACATTGTGACGATCTCACCGGTCGCTGTGGTGCAACAAGGCGATACAACGTACACACTGATGATTGAGCTAGACCCAACCGATTTGAATTTGCGTCCTGGGATGACAGCGCAGGTGGAGATCGAGACAGAGAAGTAATGAAGCCCTATCATGAACTTACCCGTTTGGGTCGCATACGCCGGATGCGGCGCTTGGCAGAAGCCGCACTGACAGCCTTTGGAATCGCGGAAGCGCGCTTCAAACTCCTACGCCAGGCGGGGAATACGCTTTTCCGTGTCTATACCCCTGTGCTTGGTGACAAGACCGCGGGGGAGCTGTTCGAACCTGGCCAGTATATGTTGCGGGTGCATGAACCCGGCTACCAGGAACCGGAAGCCATCGAACTGGAACTGGCCTGGCTATCCGCGATGCGCCAGGATGCAGATCTGCCAGTCCCAGAACCCGTGCCGACCCTGGATGGACATTTGCTGCTTCCGGTTTCTATGCCAGGAATCCCGCAAACCCGCAACTGCTCCCTCCTTCGTTGGGTCAAAGGCTACTCGGTGCACCATCGCTGCCAGCCCTATCACCTCCGGGCCCAGGGACGACTGCTGGCGCGATTGCACAACTTCGCCGCTCAATGGCACCCTCCAGAAGGCAGCATCAAACGGCAATTCGACTGGGACGGGCTATTCCAAAACGATGTAGGCAGCGGTATGCCAAACGCCGAAGCGTGGGCACTGCTCTCCCCTGTTCATCAGGAAGCCTTCGACTTTGTGGCACAGCGCGTCCGTGAGGTGATGGATGTCTGGGGCAAAGGCCCAGACGTGTATGGCCTGATCCACGGGGATCTCGGCATCGACGCAAATCTGCTCTTCTGGCGGCGTGAGCCGCGCGCCATCGACTTTGATGATTCCGGTTTTGGCTACTGGATATTTGACCTGGCTGTGGGGCTGGACTTCTGTTGGGATGACGCAGTATTTCCACGGTATCAAGAAGCGCTCCTAAACGGCTATACTGAGCTGCGCATTCTACCTAAGGAGCAGGTGGAACAACTCGAACTGTTCCTGGCCGCGTTGCAAGTCTATTGGAATCTCTGGGCCACCGGAGGAACGCATCTTTACCCAGATCTATACCAGTATTTCGATGAGCGGATTGCCCACACGGCAGAACGCGTTGTACATTATGCACGTCGGGCGCGCTAAAAATCTACAAACGAACACTTTCCCTGCTTACGCCGGTCTTCGACCACGCCCGCCCAAGTCTGAACCCGCGGTGGCGCGGTCGGGCACCGTCTTCCAAGAATGAAATCCTTCCGAGAAGCCGCGAGCGTACCTCTCGGAAGGTTGGATCTCACAAATGTTTTAGCTCCAGGATGCGTACAAACAGCTTAACCATCGCGAAGGCATAAACGATAAAAAACACAGCGTACACCAGTCGAATAACCGGATAATACGGCGGTACGTTATCTCTTGTAAGAAAGATGATCATGATCGGCAGAAATATCGTCAGGTAGGCCAGAATGCGGTGATATTTCTGAATCTTGGAATCGGGGTCGGAATAAATTTCAGGCAGTTCGCCCTCTCCCGCCAGCGTGCGGAAGTATTGCCAGCCGCCCATGTGACCCAGGTGCTCCCAGCCAGCATCTCTGAACAGTTGCAGATAGTTCTGGTAATCTTTGCTAGCAGTGACAAAGTCCAGGCGGTAGACGTAGTTAGCCGGTTCACCGGCTGTGAAGAAGTAGAAGCCAGGAAATCCCAGCGACGACAGGTGCAGGCCCTTCTGCGACATTTCCCGGAGCCAGGCTTCCTCTTTTTCATCTTGCCAAGCCCAAAACCATTTGTACTTGCGGATCGTTTTTCCTTCTGTCATTTTCTCTCTCATGGATGTCCCTCCTGATTTTTCAAAGCGCCTGCCCGTTCCTGACCAGAATCGCGGAACGGTGAATCTGCGCTTGCGCTACTTGACGTCCCTTGTCGGTCAGCGCGTAGAGCTTACGGCGATCCTGCTCATCCACTTTGACAATCAACCCCTCTTTTTCCAGCGTAGAAAGCGCGCCATACATCGTTCCCGCCCCCACCTTGACCGTGCCTTCGCTCATCGTTTCCACTTTCTGCAT
>JBJYXQ010000714.1:2262-4239 GCA_046260035.1 Anaerolineae bacterium | reverse complement strand
CGCGGCAAGCCGCGAGGAATATAACCTGAACGCGACTCTGTCGCGCATTCACTGTCAAAAACGAAAACAGGTGCATCGCGCTTCAAATCGTGCGACGCACCTGTTTACAAGCGAACTTTGAGCTTATAATAGCGGATAGCAGGCTCCCGTCACCGCATTCTACGCCAGCGATAAACGTCTTTGATGTGGAAGTTAAAAAATTCGCCGAGAGACGGCGCGTCCATCAACTGCCGCACAACAATGGGTGGAACATTGTAGTACCGGTAAATCTTGCGCGTATGAAACTCAATTTCCAGCGTCCGGGTTTCCGCATCGTACCCCAATGACAGCAGATTGGTTGAGTTGACGCGCACGCGGTCTATCGCGTCCATAACTTTATACCATCACAAAAAGGATAACGATGCCGGTCACAACCATCAACGCCATCCCCGGCCACAGGGCGCGACGCAGTGCGGGGGAGCCACTCACCAGCGCGAAGGCGCCCTTGAAGAGCGTGTTCGACAGTGCCGCGATGGTGACGGCCCGTGTGGCAACAGTCAGATCAAGAGACGTAGGTGCACTCACCTGATCGACCATCGAAAGCGTGATAGCATCCACGTCGGCCAGGCCGGAGGCAAAGCTGGAAACGTAGATGCCGGTGTTGCCGAAGTAGACGCGCGCCGCCGTGGAAATAAGGAGTGTCACCGTATAAATCGCGCCAAACTTGACCGCAGGGCCAAGTTCGAACGGGTTGGAGAAGGTGAGATCATGCGTTTCGTACGTACGCTGTCTGAGATACAAATATCCGCAGTAGATCAATCCCACCACCAGCGACGCGCTCATCGGAAGCAGCAGATGGTAGGCCAGATCTGGATTAAGAGTAAAAACCACGACCAGCACGCGGACAAACATCACCGTCCACGCGACGATGATCGCTAACGAGAAAGGGCGCGCCAACTCCGGGCTTTTGCGACTGCGTTGCGAAAAGCTCAAGGTGACGGCGGTACTCGACGCGATCCCTCCCAACAGTCCCGTCAGTCCAATCCCGCGTTGCGCCCCGACCACTTTGATCAGCACGTAGCCCAGGAAACTGATGCCGGAGATGAAGACGACCATCAACCAGATTTTATGGGGATTGAACACATCAAACGGCGGCGGGCCGAAATTCTGATTCGGCAGCACCGGCAGAACGACAATGCTGATAACGGCAAATTTGAGCACGGCGTAGATATCCTCGCGGGTGATCGTGTGCGACAGCATACGGGACAATGGCTTGAGCGACAGAAGCGCCGTCACCGCGACACCAAGCGCTGCTGCCAACAGGATCTCATTCCAGTAACACACCGCACCGATGGCAAACGTGATCACCGTCGCCATCTCGGTCGTCATTCCCGGCTTGCCCGCGACCACATCCTTGTTGTACGAAAGCGCCAGTAACACGCCGAACACCAACAGCATGCCTACAAAAGGCAGCGCTGAGGCCAGGTGATCCGCCGCCAGAGCAGCAACGTAGCCCGCCAGGCTAATCAGCGAGAACGTACGCACCCCGGCGAACAGCTTGCCTTCCGGCTCGTCATACGCCGACTCGCGCTGGACGCCGATGAGAAAGCCGATCCCCAGCGCCACAACGAAACGGTAGAAATAGTCTGCCATAACTGCTCCTCTTCAATAGCGTAGCGCGGGCGAGACGCCCGCGCTACATGTGCGTCTCCACTAGTTATTGCGCATCACCAACGGCAGGTAGATCGTGGGATTGGGCTGTTCGAGAGTTTCCACCTTGGTGAACGGCATCCCGTGATCCAGCGATAAGATGACGTTGCCACTGTCATCCACGGCCTGCACGAAGTACTCGATAGGGCCAGTGATCGGGGATACGCTACCCTCGGCGATGCCGATACCGGCTTCATTCTTGCCCAAGTAGGTCAATTCGGCCTTGGACCAGGCATTTTCGCCTTCGTGGCGGTACAACACGATAACGCGCGCGACCTCACCTGTGTC
>JBJYXQ010000714.1:0-2162 GCA_046260035.1 Anaerolineae bacterium | reverse complement strand
GGCGCAATAGGACGCCCACCGGCGATGTGTACATCGTTTTCACCCGCGACGGTGTAGTAAACGCCCTCCGGCGTCACGTGTTCGACGTAGTCGAGGGATAGATGGTGCGACGTCGTCACGGCGCTACTGCTGGCAGGCAGTAAAGCCGCGGAGTGCGCCGCCTGCGTATTGAGCGTTGTCGTTTGCGGCATGTGGATTTGCAACATTGGCAAGCCGTAGAGTGTCATCTCGGCCATCACCTTCTCGTCGTAGTTGCTGAACGCGCCTGCACTAAAGCCATTGTAATACGCCTGCTTGGCGCGTATGAGCGCATGGCCAACCGTAGGCGCCTGACCATCCTCCCAGATGCCTAACTGATCCGCGAAGCCCGTCATCAGCCGTTCGGAATAGGCGATCAGGTCCGAATCACCATAGCCATAGCCTGTATTGCCGATGAACATCGCACCTTGTCGCAACAACGCCTGCGGCCAGTCCGTCGCTTCCTCGACCGAAGGCGCATCTGCGTCCGGGACGTTCAAGCCGGAGTGGCATCCCACCGAGAAGTTCAGCGTGCCGCTGTAATCGGTAGTGTCGGTAAGTTCGGATGCAAACACGTAGATATCCGCCAGCGTCGGCGAAACCGGGTAGGTGGGCGGGATGAGGCCGTAGTGAGTGAAGTGCGCGTTGAGGGAGTTCAGGTCGCTGGCGGCGGTCAGGCTGATGAAGTGCGTGCGCACGTCGTTCGTCGTCCATGTGTCGCTGATGAGCGTCGACATCTGCGCGATCCCTTGGGATGCGAGCGTGGCGCTGATCGCCTGCGCTTCATCGATCAGGAAATCGTAGCCGGTGACAAACGCATCTCCCGGCTCGAGTACGGATTGCGCCATGAACGCATCCAATGCCGCGATAATCTCCTCGGGAGCCTCCACCAGTCTCCCGATGCCGACCTGCGGCAGGTACAGTTCCCGACCGCGCCAGGGCAATGGCACTAGACCGGCGTAATAGTCGTCGCTGAGGAAATAGCGGCGCGCTAGAGACGTGTCGATGTTGGGTGCGAAGTAAGCATCTTCATACGTACGCTCGTTGGAAACCAGTGCGTCGTCACGGATGCGACGTTGCGGGATGACGCGGTCATCACCCACCAGCACCATATACTTGATGTTGGGATAGGCAGGCGTCAATTCGTACAGCAGAGATTTGATGTGCATCGCCACAAAATTGGCGTGTTGCGGATTTTCGGGGTGCTGATCCCATTTGGCATAAGCGTTGACAATCTCCGGATAGCTGTTGAGATCAACGAGCACGCCGTTAACCTGCGGGTGTGCAGCCAAAGCGGTTAGTCTGGGGTAAAGTTGATCCAACAACAACGTCTGCTCCGTGCTATAGAACTGCGTCATCCGCACACTGTTGTACAGGATGAGCGTATTCACCGTCGTATCGGTTGTGGGCGTAGTGACGTCGATCTCGATGGTATCCGTCAGCGGATAATACACATACGGCGGCGGCGTGACGTCGACGGCAAGCGTGTAAGCCCGCCCCACCGACTCGTCGGACTGGCCGTAGACGGCGACGTAGTAGGTGCCCGCCAATTCGTGCACGTTGTAAACGATTTGCTCGGTGGCGGTCAAGGGATAGGCGGAAATATCCACCAGCGTCCCGATATTGCTGAGGCGTCCGATGTTGCTCAGCCGGCCAATGTTGCTCAAACGCCCGATATTGCTCAGACGTCCAATGTTGCTCAACCGTCCCAGGTCGAGTAACTCACCGATGTTGCTCAGTTGACCAATGTTGCTCAAACGCCCGATATTGCTCAGGCGTCCGATGTTGCTCAACCGCCCAATGTTGCTTAGACGCCCGATATCGCGCAGTTGTCCGGTCTCTTCATTGATCTCCGGCGCGAAGAGCAGAAGATCAAAATCTGCTGTCAGATCGCTGAGCGTCACGGCAACAGTCGAATCGGGTTCGGGAACCTCGAACTTATACCAGTCCGTGTCCTTGACACCGATTAACACACTAGTCAGAACCGTGTTGCTGCCGATAGACTGCGCGGAACTGCGCGTGCTGTTGGTGATGCTGACCGGCGTGCTGGCGACGGCGCTGCCGCTGGCATTGTATGCGGTCACACTCGCCACATACTGGCCCGAGGCTGCATAAACGTGACCGACATGTGGGCCGCTGGCACT
>JBJYXQ010000713.1:0-1712 GCA_046260035.1 Anaerolineae bacterium | reverse complement strand
ATTTCCAGAACGTCGCTTCGATAGTCGCGTTGATGTTCTTGGCTGGCTGCGCCTCGCACGATTTTGGATGGCCGGCGGGCGGTTCGCTGGAGTTCGCGCGTTCCATCACGGAGCGTTACACGGCTTTGGGGGGCGAAATCCACTACCGCGCCCAAGTGGATAAGATTTTGGTAGAGAACGATCGCGCTGTCGGCGACCACGTTGTGGGCGTGCGCTTGGTCGATGGTACAGAACACCGCGCTGATGCGGTCATATCCAACGCCGACGGCCGGACGACGATCTTCGATATGCTGGAAGGCCGCTATACCACCGAGTTGATTCGCACCTATTACGCGAACCCGCCGCAGCAGCAGGAGATGGCGCTACACGTCTCGTTTGGTGTCGCGCGCGACTTTCCAACAGAACCCCATACGCTGGTATTGTGGCTGCCGGAACCTGTAGAGATTGCTGGGCGGATCTGCGACCGGCTGGACATCGAATTCTTCAACTTTGCGCCAGAGATGTCTCCGCCGGGCAAGACAGCGGTACAGGTGGTGGCGACCACGTCCTACGATTACTGGAAGACGCTCTCGCCGGAGAGCTATCGTGCCGAAAAAGCGCGCGTTGCGGAGACGCTCCTTGCTTGTTTGGAACAGCGCTTCCCAGGTTTCGCCGCGCAGGTGGAAATCACCGACGTGGCGACGCCGCTGACTACCGAGCGGTTCGTTGGCAGCTTTAGAGGCTATCAGGCGTGGGGAGTGCCCGATCAGAAGATGCTGGACGCACTGACGGGCAAGGGTTTGAGCAAGACGCTGCCGGGATTGTCCAATTTCTATATGGTCGGGCAGTGGGCTGGCGGTCTGGGCCTGCCCAACGTGGCGGCGATGGGGCGGCGGGCGATCGCCGATCTTTGTAAGCAGGATGGGCAACGCTTTGTGACAACAGCATGAAACGCAAGCGTACATTGGCTATGCGACGATTTTTCCATCTTTGAGAACAGTACGGAGTTCACTATGGAGCTTTTAACTGTAGCCGATTTGGAGACAATGACCCTAGACGCAGGCGAAAATTGGGCGCTGCCTCACGTCCGCCGGGTGCTGCGTCTGGCCGAAGAGATTGGCATTGACCTGAACTACGATGCATTTGCTTTCACCGTCGCCGCTTACTTGCACGATTGGGGTGCATTTCCGCGTTACCAACAGCCCGGTGTGGATCACGCACTGCGCTCACGCCAGGTGGCAGAGGTGGACATCCTGCCGCAGATGGATTTGACGTCAGCTCAGATCGCCCTTATTTTAGAAACCATTGAAATGCACGATTATCGCGATCTGCGCCCGGCGACATCCGCAGAAGCGTTGTTGCTGCGTGAAGCGGACTTCCTGGATTTCCTCGGCGTCATCGGCCTGGCGCGTGTGTTCGCCTGGGGGCCAAACGATCTGGCCGTGTGTTACCGTCGCATCCTGGCCCGTCGCGACGCGCTGCGCGATCGTTTCAATTTGCCGCGCGCACAAGCCATCGCCACGACGCGACTGGCTCGCATGGAACAATGCTTGGCGTGGCTGGAAGAAGAGAGCTTCGGGCATCTGTAAAAACCGGCTTCAATCTTTGTGATTTTGAAAGCGGAGGACACCTTGCGAGTCCTACAAAATCTTGACGCTATTGAAGAAAGGGGAAGTAGATGAATAAGCAACCATTATCGCGGCGGAATTTCTTGAAGGTGACAGGCATTGCAC
>JBJYXQ010000712.1:0-4408 GCA_046260035.1 Anaerolineae bacterium | reverse complement strand
GGATTGGGGTTGAGTATTGCGGATGAAATCGTGCGTGCCCACGGCGGTTATATCAGCGTCGAGAGCGAGTTAGGTCAGGGCAGTACCTTCACGTTGTGGCTGCCGGTCGGTTAGTGTTATTATGTTAACCAGTAGAGAGGTTGTTGCTAGGACGATCCGCTTTGAGGGCGCGGATCGATTGCCATATGATTTGCCGGGTGAGTATGGCACAGACTTCGCCCACGTTGGGATGACGCCATCGCCTGATGCGCGTCCTTCTGAAGGGGTGGATGAGTGGGGGGCGGTGTGGGAGAACATCGGGGTCTGCCAGTTGGGAGAGGTAAAAGAGTTTCCGCTCAAGGATTGGGCTGATTTTGACAAACAGCTCATCCCCGACATCAGCGACTCTCGCCGCTGGTCGTTGTTGGAGGGGGCGCGAGAGCGCGCCGGAGACAAGTTCCTCCTCGCCGACGGCATTTCCATTTACGAGCGCGTTCATTTTATCCGGGGGCTGGAAAACACGTGGATCGACATTCACGAGCATCCCGATGAGTTGGCGGCGCTACTCGACATTCTGGTGGAGATGAACCTTTACGCTATCGGGCGCTACGCCGAGGCTGGCGCCGATGGCTACATTTTCTGCGATGATTGGGGCTTGCAAGACCGGCTGATGATCTCCCCGAAATCTTGGCGTGCGTTGTGGAAGCCACGCTACGCCCGCATCTACGCCGCTGCGCACGACGCCGGGATGCTCACGTTCCTTCACAGTTGCGGGCATATCGTCGCCATCCTTGATGACCTCATTGACATTGGACTGGACGTGATTCACATGGATCAGCAGGAGAATATGGGTTTGCAGCTACTCGGCGAGCGGTTCGGTGGGCGGCTGACGTTCTTTTCGCCGGTAGATATCCAGCAGACGATGGCGCATGGAACGCTGGATGAGATTCGCGCGTATTGCCGGACGATGGGCGAGCACCTGGGACGGCCAAACGGCGGCTTCATTCCGCGTTGGTACAGTGACCCTGTTGGTGCAGGGCATCGCCAGGAAGCGATTGAGGCGATGTGCGAAGAATTCCTCATGATGAGCAGGGAGCATGGAGTACGAAGTAAGGAGTAAGGATGGATACTGTGAAATTTGGCAATTTGACTGTGAGTAAGTTGATTTTGGGAGGCAATCCGTTCAGCGGATTTTCGCACCAGAATCCGGAGATAGACCACGAGATGGTGCGCTACTTCACCGTCGCCAATATCAAGAAGACGATGGCGCAGGCGGAGTCGTTGGGCATCACCGGGTTCCTGGGGCGCGTTGATAAGCACATCCGCCGGACGTTGTTGGAATATTGGGATGAGGGCGGCGCAATCCAGTGGCTGGCACAGACCGCGCCGGAATTTAGCAGTCTGTCGGGCAACGTGGCGGGCGCAATCAGCACCGGGGCAAAAGCGGTGTATATCCATGGTGGGCAGATGGACTTTCTCTACGCGCAGAATCAGCTCGATGTTGTGCCTGACATCATCGCGCAGATCAAGGGCGCGGGATTGGCTGCCGGCATTGCCGCGCATAACCCGCGCGTCCACGCTTGGGCCGACGAGCATCTCGACCTGGATTTCCATATGTGCTCGTACTACAACCCCACGCCCCGTGATCAGAACGCTGAGCACGTCCACGGCGCCGTGGAGACGTTCGCTGCAGCCGACCGTGCGGCGATGGTGGATGTGATTCGCCAGTTGCGCCGGCCTGCCATTCACTACAAAATCTTTGCCGCCGGGCGCAATGACCCGCGTGAAGCCTTCGCTTTCGTCGCGCAGCACTTGCGCCCCCAGGATGCCGTGTGTATCGGCGTGTTTCCGAAGGATAAGCCGGATATGCTTGCCGAGGACGTGCGTTTGTTTACGGAGGCTGTTTCGTAATTCGTGATTCGTAATTCTCAAAGGAGGCTACGATGGACATCTATCGTGTTAAACCAGGAACGCAAGTTGATCTATCTCAATACCCGCCCGACGATAAATCCCTGTTTGCTGTGAGCAAATCGGAGGGCAAAAAGGCGACGAAGAAGCTCAACCGCCATCTGGAGGCGCTGCAGGAACTGATGTACGCCGAGGATAAGCACAAAATGCTTATTGTGTTGCAGGCGACAGACACAGGCGGCAAAGATGGGACGATTCGCCACGTTTTTGACGGCGTCAATCCGCAGGGGGTGAAAGTGGCGAGCTTCAAGGCGCCCACGCCGGAAGAACTGGCCCACGATTACCTGTGGCGTATCCACAAGCACACGCCGGGTAAGGGAGAGATCGTGATCTTCAATCGTAGCCATTATGAGGACGTCCTGGTGGTGCGGGTGCATAACCTGGTTCCGCCGGAAGTGTGGGGGCGCCGTTACGCGCAAATCAATGCTTTTGAGCGCATGCTGGCGGAAGAAGGGACGACGATCCTGAAGTTTTTCCTCCATATCAGCAAGGATGAACAGAAGGAGCGCCTGCAGTCGCGGTTGGACGAGCCGGAAAAAAACTGGAAGTTCAACGTCGGCGACCTTAAAGAGCGTGCGCTGTGGGATGAGTACACGCGTGCCTACGAAGCCGTCCTCAGCGAAACCAGCACCGAGTGGGCGCCGTGGTACATTGTTCCGGCGAACCGTAAGTGGTATCGCAACCTCGTCATCAGCAATGTGCTCGTGAAGACTTTGGAAGGATTCGATATGCATTATCCCGAACCGGAAGAAAACCTTGACGAGGTGGTCATCGAATAGGATGCTGCTCCTCATCAACGTTATCTTACCCGTCTTTCTCGTAGCAGGCGTGGCGGCTTTGGCACAGCCGCGTTTGAAATTGGATACACAGGTGCTTTCACGGGCGGCGTTTTATCTGTTCAGCCCGGCGATGGTGCTGGATGCTCTTATCAACTCCGATGTGAGTGGCGCGGAGTTCGGCCAGATTGCAGCTGCGCTGACGTTGACCGTGCTGGCGCTTTGGCTTGTGGGCGAGATTGCGGCGCGTCTGTTGCATCTCGACGGCTCGATACGCAACGCTTTCCTCGTCGCCATTGTTCTGATGAACTCCGGCAACTACGGTATGCCCGTCAACTTCTTCGCGTTTGGTGAACCGGGATTGGTCCGGGCGTCGTTATGTGTCACCGTGAACGCTGTCATCACCTCCACGCTAGGCGTATATTTGGCAGCACGGGGACATACCGCTGTTGGTCGCGCGGCACTGAACCGCACGAGATGGTGCCGTGCATCACTGTGCCGCGTTCTATCTGTGCCGGCGATTTACGCCGCGCTATTGGGATTGCTCGTCAATCTGGCGGGCTGGTCGCTGCCTGAAACGGTGGTCAAAGCCGTACATCTGCTCGGGCAGGGTCTGGTGCCTGTATCTCTGTTGATCCTCGGCATCCAGGTGATGCAGACATTCGGTAAACAACATAGCCTTTCGCATACTCCGGCGCTGCTGGTGGTTGCATTGGGACGTTTGGTGCTGGCACCGTTGTTCGCCGGTATGGCGGGTAATCTCGTCGGCCTGAATGGGGTGGCGCGTGACGTCATCACGCTCGAAATGGCGACACCGGCAGCGGTGATGTCGTTGGTGCTGGCGCAGGAATTCGGATCGGATACCTCGTTTGCCGCGCTCTGCATCCTGGTGACGACCTTTGCCAGTTTGCTCACTGTGACGTTGTGGCTCAATTGGCTGATGTGATAGGCGAACCAAAGGTTCATACACCTTCGCAAGGATGTGGAAAGAACTTTTCGGCCTTAAACTGCATGTAACGATTAGGACAGAGGAGTGATTGTGTGTCTGTTCTTGCTGTAGGGATGTCGCGCCCGATCGAGGGGCTTTCCATTTGGACGGCCCTGGTGCGCTGCGTCGCACGCTGGCTTTTTGCGCTGACCGGCAGCAGCCGGGCGGCTGAGGTCGGCGGTGTCCCTACAGCGGAGTTGATCACACGATTTCAGCGTGGGCAGCCGCGCGCTTTCGAGGCGCTCTACGACCGCTACAAGGACTACGTCTACCGCGTGGCCTTTTTCGTCAGTCGTAACCGTGAGGAGGCGGAGGACGCGGTGCAAGAGACTTTCCTTGACGTGCTCAAGGCGCTCCCTAACTACGATGTGGACGGCCCGGCACGTTTCGAGACGTGGCTCTATCGCGTGACACTCAACCGTGCGCGGATGCGACTACGTCGTAAGAAATTGCCTTCCGCAGAGTGGGATGATGTGGAAGAGCGACTTGAACGGTTGCCATCACCTTCATCTGAACGACCGGAGACGGTTTTCCTGGATGGGGAGCGTGCGGGCAGCCTATGGCGTGCAGTGGACCAGTTACCGGAGGAGCATCGTGCCGTCGTGATGCTGCGTTACCAGCAAGACCTGGCCTATAGCGAAATCGCCGAGGTGCTCGGCCTGCCGGAGGGGACGGTGAAGTCGCGGTTGTACAATGC
>JBJYXQ010000711.1:0-2588 GCA_046260035.1 Anaerolineae bacterium | reverse complement strand
CTTTTTCAACCCCTTCTTGAAGTTCTTCTTTTCATCCTATACGATGACCACGCCCTCTTGCAAGCCTTGACGTTGTTTGCCCCTTTTGCAATACGGACAAGGATCCGCCCACACGTGAATTCGCGTCCCACAATAGGGACATGGCTTGCGCTTCATATCGCGCAGTTCGTCCAGTGTCATTTCCAACGCCGCATCCTGTCGCGTGTCCAGGCCACAGGTGGGGCATATCTCGGTTTCCTCCGTGATGATGCCCATACAGTAGGGACACAAAATGACGGCCGCTTCATTCGTCCATATCAGCTTGAACACGAATCCCCGCAAATCGCTTTGTGCCACTTTTTCGATGACCACTTCCGTTGCATAAACTTCCTGCAAGACTGTTTCAGGGATTTTGAAGAGCGTTTCCCCGCTCACGGCCTCTTCCAGGAATGCATACCGGAGAATGCGCATAATCCGTCCGCTGCTCGTGTAACGCTTTACGGTAGACCGGCGTTCATCTAACGCGTCGATCAGGCGTGTCACATTGAGGGCGATGTAGGTATCGTCGCAATTCTCGCACTGCAGCGGGATCGTTTCCCCGACGGAACTCAACAACTGTCCCAAGACGTGCATGCTTTTGGAGCTGAACACTGGGATGTGCGAGGCTAACCCGGGAAAATCGCCGCCAGGGAGACCTTGCCCCGGTTCGGCGACCTCGACCTCGATATGTTCCGGTGGTGTTTCCATGCGCTGACCGTTGAAGCGCCTGTAGAGTTCGAGCGTACCCGAACCTACAGGCGCCAGGACGTGATAGTTGTTGTAATTCGCCTCCAGAGTGTAGACTTTCATCAGCCCAGCGCGATCTCCGCCGCGAGGATGGATGCGGGCGGCAGCGTGACCACGAAGGATGTGCCGGTCGCGTCGATGGTGTAGGGGCGCGGCGTGAGCGTTTCGGGCGCATCGAAGGTGTTGTGCGCGTGGATTTCGCCGGTGAGGACGCGTGCTGCGCCGCCCGCCGCCTGCGCGCCGCCGAGCAGGTCCACCGTCACTTCGACGGCTTCCGTAGCGTGCGCGTTGGTCAGCGTGAGGAAGAGGACTTTGCCCGTGCGCGAGGCGCTACCGGAGACGGTCGCTACCTGCTGTTCCTTGCCTGCTGCGGTATACGTCACCTCGCCGGACTCAATGACCGTGCGCAGCGATGTGGCGCCCTGGTGCGGTGCGTACATCTCGTAGACGTAGCCCGTGGGCGTCACCAGCATCTGCTCGCCCTGTGTGAGGATCATCGCCTGCAAGACGTTGATCGTCTGTGCGATGTTCGCCATCACGACCTTGTCGGCGTGGCGGTTGAAAATGTCGAGCGAGCTCGCCGCGACGAGCGCGTCGCGCAGGCTGTTCTGCTGGAACAGGAAAGCCCGATTCGTACCGGGTTCCACCGGGTGCCATGTCCCCCATTCGTCCACGATCAGGCCGATCTTGCGGGAAGGATCGTAGGCGTCCATGGCCGCGCGCTGCTGGACGACCAGGTCTTCCATATACAGCCCGCGCGCGATCAGTTCGTACCACTGATCCACCGTGTACTCCGTCGCCGTGCCCGCCGTCCCGCAGTAGTAGTGCGCCGCGTAGCCGTGCAGATTCTTGAAGTCCCAGTAGTCCTTGCGCAGCTTGCGGAAGAAACGCGTCGTCCACTCGATGTCGTTGCCGGGCGAGCCGCAGGCGATGACGTAGAGCTGCTTGCCAAAGCCGCGCACGAACGTGGCGAAGCGGCGGAACTCCGTGCAGTAATCCTCCGGCGAGAAGCTGCCGCCGCAACCCCAGTTCTCGTTGCCGACGCCCCAGTAGGTCACGTCGAGCGGGTCTGGGCTTCCGTCGGTGGCGCGCTGTTGCGCCAGGGTGCTGTCGCCGGGGAAGTTGCAGTACTCCACCCACTCGCGCAGCTCACGCACCGTCCCGGAGCCGACGTTGCCGACGATGTACGGTTCCGCGCCCACCATCCGGCAGAAGCGGATGAACTCCTGCGTGCCAAACTGGTTGCTCTCGACGACCTCGCCCCAGTGGATGTTGACGCGGCGTGGGCGCCGGTCGCGCGGGCCGACGCCGTCCTGCCAGTGATAGTCGTCGGCGAAGCAGCCGCCGGGCCAGCGGATGACGGCGGGCTTCATCTTCTTCAGTGCGGCGACCACGTCGTTGCGGATGCCGCCGGTGTTCGGGATCGGCGAATCCTCGCCCACCCACACACCGCCGTAGATGCACCACCCCAGGTGTTCGGCAAAATGCCCGTAAATGTTGGGGTTGATCGTTCCGATCGTGTCATTGAGGTTAATCGATATTTTGGTCATGGGTCTCCTTTTCGGTTATGAGTAAAGAGTGAAGAGAAATGAGTGATTAGTGGTGCGTGATTCATGATTCACTGCTTCTGCGCAATAGCCATAAGACGTGGGCCAAGAACCGGCTCGTGTTCCGTCAGGCGGGCGATGTCCAGGATGACTTCGCGCTGGGCCGGGTCTGCCCAACTGGCGTCGAGGTCGGGGACCATCCACGCTGGGCCGAGGATACCGAGTGTGGTCTCGTGATGCAGGCCGGCGTCTTCCACTTCGGCCTTGAGCTCGTCG
>JBJYXQ010000710.1:0-19800 GCA_046260035.1 Anaerolineae bacterium | reverse complement strand
CTCCGACCTGGCCGCTTTAGGCGTCACCGAAGCACAGATCGAAGCGTTGGCGTCCCGGGAGAGCTACCAGTTCCTCGAAGCGCTTTCTGCGGAGACGCTCAACATGGAAACGGCACCCTCGGGAGAGGCGTTGGCGCAATTTGAGAACTGGCAAGGATTGCTTCCTTATGCCGACGTGCTGAAAGCACCCCTAGATCAGGAGATCGTCATTCTGGAGAACCAGGTGCGCGAGTTGCAATCTGAGATTGCCGATTTGCAGGGACGCAAGGATGAACTGCGGAAAAACCGCGATCTGGCCTGGGACGCCTATACCAATCTGCTCTCGAAAGAGCAGGAAATTCGCATCGCCACTACTTCTGCCGGTTCGGATGTACGTTTTGCCTCCCCGGCGGTGCCGCCAATTGAGCCGGTAAGCTCCGGGAAGCTGATGAACACCGCAATTGGTTTAGGCGTTGGCTTGATGGGCGGCGTGCTTGCTGCGTTCCTGTTCAGTTACATCGGTCTTGAGAGCCGCCCGCGCGATCTCTGGGCCCAGTTGACCAAGAAAACGCCAGTTAGCGCGTAATGCCAAATTAACGGAAATCTTGACCGCGAATCACGTCAATCTTCGCTGATTTATAAGAGGTTCGCGTGGGTTCGCGGTTTTGTTTTGGAGGATGGGTGTATGACGCAGGATGATCACGGCGCGTTCCCTTGGGGGCGTGTGCTGCTCGCAGCAGTGCTGCTTGTGAGCGGCGTGTTCCTGCTGCTGGACGATATCCCGCCGGTGGCGCTTTCCTGGGAGACGGCGAGTGAGGTGGGGGCAGCAGGTTTCAACGTATACCGGGCAGAGGTGTCCGGGACGGGCGTGCCGGTATCGGATATTTCCGGCGACGACTTTGTGCAGATCAACGCTGCGCTGATCCCCGCTGAAGGCGACGAGCTGGTGGGGGCGGCGTATCGTTTCGAGGATGACGACGTCGCACCTGGCCGGCGCTATGCTTACCGTATCGAGGAAGTGGAATGGGATGGGCAGGCCACACTCTACCCGGAAACCGTGACCGTGCGTGCCGGACTGCCGCGCGCATGGACGAAAGCTGAAGGTGGTCTCCTGCTGTTACTCGGTGCATTCTTGTTGTGGCGAAGCTTCAAGCGATGAACGCGATCCCTTTTGATCTGGGTATTGCTGGAACAGCACTGCGCACACGGGGTCCGGAGGTTTGGCTGGCGCCGCTGCGGACGGCTTGGGCTGTGTGGCAACCCGTGTCAGAGACCCCGTTCTGGGATGTGCAACTCACCGCCGACGCGAGCCTGGCAGAGCCACAAGGTCCGCTCTTCGAAGCTATACCGCGTTCCCAGGATGGCGTGTGTACGCTTGTCGCACCGGGATTCACAGGGGAAGTGTTTGCCTCCACAGGAACAGCCCACTTGCGGGCGCATCCGGAGGCTAGCCCCGGTGACATCGGCTACTTTTTGCGCGTCGTGCTGGCAGTACAGGCATTTGTCCGCGGGGGGATGCTTTTCCACACTGCTGGGATCGTGCACCGCGGGCTGGGATATGCTTTCTTCGGCGTCTCCGGTAGCGGCAAGACCACGGCGGCGCACTTCTCCGCACCCGATCCGGTCTTGAACGACGATCTGGTGCTCCTATGGCCCTCGCCGGCAGGCTGGCAGATGTATGCCACACCGTTCGGCAAGCGCCGTGGCGAGGCGCGTGCCGCGCCGCTGTGTGCGCTGCTGCGTTTGCTGAAGGATCAGAACGTGTTTCTTGCACCTCTATCCCCAGGCCGAGCGTTAGGCGAGTTAGTCGCCAACACGCCGGTGCTTTCTGCCGATCCACTATGGTTGCCGGAAGTGCTGGCTCGCTGGGAAGCGGTGTTGAGCGCGGTTCCCGTCTACGCGCTGTACTTCCGGCGCGATGCTACGTTTTGGGAGGTAATCGATGCTGAATTGGGATGATGTTCTTGCAGCTGCCCCAACACTCGTGACCCGCGAAAGCGATGGGGAGTTGGTGGTGGTGCTGCCCGAAAAGGGGAAATTTGTGGTGTTGAACGCCACCGGTGCGCGCGTGTTGCAGCTCTCCGATGGAACGCGGACTCTGCGTGATATCGCGGATACTCTTGCGGCGGAATTTGATGCTGATCAGACGCAGGTCGAAGGTGACGTGTTACGTTTTGCCAAGGCCTTGGTCGACCGTGGCGCGCTAAATGTGCTCGATAACCCCTAAACTCTTGCGAGGGCTTTCAGGTATCTGGTATGGGAAATGATCGTCGCCAGCACAACAGCCGTGTAGGGCCGGCGTATGCGCACCCTTCGCCAGGCTCAAGAACGTTGGTGCTGCCGGTTGACCCCGCTGCCCCGGATCCGGCGGCGATCCGCCAGGCAGCAGCGGTGCTGCGGAGCGGCGGATTGGTTGCCTTTCCTACGGAGACGGTCTATGGCTTGGGAGCCAACGCCCTGGATGCTGATGCGGTACAAGGCATCTTCGCCGCGAAGGGCCGGCCCGCTTATGACCCCTTGATCGTCCACTTGGCGGGAACGGAGTCGCTGCAGGATGTAGTCGCAGAGATGCCCCAGCTGGTTGAGACGCTGGCTACGTGTTTCTGGCCTGGTCCGCTGACGTTGGTACTGCCGCGTAGCCCGCGCATCCCCTTGGCGGTGACTGCGGGTGGCCCAACCGTAGCGGTGCGTGTCCCGGCACATCCCGTGGCTTTGGCGTTGATCCGCGCCGCCGGTTTTCCAATCGCTGCCCCGAGCGCCAACCGTTTCGGTCATCTTAGTCCTACACAGGCTGCCCATGTGCTGGATGATCTGGATGGCCGTATCGATATCCTTCTCGATGGCGGACCGACGCCCGTGGGAGTGGAATCCACCGTGTTGTCATTGATCACGCCTGTGCCGACGATTCTACGGCCTGGTGGCGTTAGCCGCGAGGCACTGGTGATGGTGTTGGGTCAGGTGGATGTGGCGGGGCGCATTTTTACAGCGGAGGATGTCGCGCCTTCGCCGGGAACGTTGGCGCAGCATTATGCGCCGCGTGCCAGACTGACGCTCTATCAGGGATCGCGCGAGGCGGTATTGCAGACGATGCACACGGCGGCGGCGCGGCTGACAGCAGCGGGGCAGCGTGTGGGTTTGCTGTTGGCGGAAGAGGATGCCGCCGCGTTTGCCGATCTTTCTGTGACCCTCCAATCCATTGAAACCGATGGTGAATTGGAGGGTGCGGCCCGGCAGCTTTTCACTGCCCTAAGAACGTTGGATCGCGCTGGAGTGTCGACGATCCTGGCGCGCGACTTTGGTGCGCGCGGTTTGGGCCTGGCGATTCGCGATCGCTTGACGCGTGCCGCTGCTGGGAACGTCGTCCGCGTTGAAAATACACCATAAAAAACCTGGCGGGTTTTTCGAAAAACCCGCCAGGTGTGGTTACCTAAGTTCTAGGCTCGCAAGAAGTCCCGCAGACGCCGCGCGTGAGCTGGATGCCGCAGACGGCTCAACGCCTGCGCTTCGATCTGCCGCACGCGTTCCCGCGTGACTCCCAGCTTCTTTCCTACTTCTTCCAACGTATAAGTTTGTCCGTCGAGCAGGCCGTAGCGCATCTGCAGGATTTTTACCTCGCGTGGGGGTAGATCGACTAGGATCTCCAGTAGCAAATCGCGCAGCATAGCCGAACTCACCTCGTCGGGAGGAGCGGGGCTTTCGGTATCCTCAACAAAATCGCCCAGCGTGCTTTCTTCCTCATCATCAGTGGGCATTTCCAATGAAAGAGGGCGGCGCGCGACGTCGAGCATTTGTTCGACCTTGCGCACCGGGATTTCCATTTCTGCTGCCAGTTCCTCTGGGGTGGGGCTGCGCCCCAACTGCTGCGTGAGTTGGTGTGAAATGCGCAGCATTTTGTTGATTTGGTCTCCCATATGGACAGGCACGCGGATCGTCCGACTCTGGTCGGCGATGGCGCGCGTGACGGCCTGGCGGATCCACCAGGTGGCATACGTCGAAAACTTGTGACCACGTTTGTAGTCGAACTTGTTGGAGGCGCGAATCAGGCCGATATTGCCCTCCTGAATCAGATCGAGGAAGGGTACACCGCGTCCGATATATTTCTTCGCTACGCTGATAACCAGGCGGGAGTTGGCGCGGATCAGGTGTTCCCGTGCAGCAATACCGTCGTCGATGTGACGTTCCAGTTCCCAGCGTTTTTCCTCGCTGTTATATCTGCCGTTGTTTAGCCGGAGTTGGGCCCTTTTGCCGCTCTCCATGCGCATTGCCAGGGAAACTTCTTCCTCGGCAGTGAGTAGAGCGACTTTCCCGATTTCCTTTAGGTACAGGCCGATCGTATCATCCACTTCAATGGCACGGTAAATATCTTCGGCCGCTTTTTCTTCTTCCTCTTCATTCTCCTCTGTCTCGTTGAGACTATCGGAGGATTTATCATCGACACCGCCAACAGTGACGCCCGATTCCAACAGCGCACCGATAATTTCATCCAGGCGCTCGACGTCTTCCTCTGCCTCAGGGAAAACGCGTAAAATATCCTCATAGGTAACATGGCCGCGTTCGTAACCCAAAGCCAGCAGGTATTCTTCGCCAGAGGTTTCTTCGGTCAAAGCTTCGGCTTCCTCTTCGTTTTCTTCTTCGTCGTCATTATCTTCCGCCAACTCTTCTTCTAAGAGTGCGTCGTCTAGATCGTCTTTGATACCCAAATCTTTAAATTCCTCACCAGTTCTTGTTAAATTGTGATTATTCTTCTTGCGAAGGCGTATCAACATATAGGCGGATTACCTACCCCCGCAAGAGACAGTTATTTTATGCTATCAGCATATTCGAATCCAGCGGCTTGTCAAATCTTGAATAGATGTGCGATAAAAACGTGCTCTTTGCACGAGCGCTATTCTACCAGCCAGGACCTTGCCTTAAAAAAGAGCACCGGTAGCAGGGCCACCGTGTGCTCTTCGCATCCTACTATAGCATAACTGACAGGCGTTTGTCAAGTAGGAAAATGTAACTATTTCTAAAGGAAACTATTCGATAGATTCAGCCGGCAATGAGAAATTTACGCGCAATCCTTGCCCGGGAGTGCTGTTGAAGAAGATCTTGCCACCAAGCATTTCGATGCGCTCGCGGTGGGTTGGAAGGTTGAGGCGCACGGCGTCTGCAGTGGTCAGAGCTTCGTCGATCTCGAAACCGCTCCCGTTATCTTCAATGGTCACCATAACCTGTGTGTCGCCAATATCCATGGTGATGTTGATGCTGCTTGCCCGGCTTTGCTCGCGTCCCAGGTGGATCAAGGCCTGCGCCACGCGGAAAATGGTCACTTCCTTGTGCGCTGGGAGACGCCGATCTTTGCCAGTGATGTGCAGACTCAGCCCAGTATAACCGCTCTCTTTGGTCCCTTCGACGTAGCGACGCATGGTGGGTGCCAAACCCAAATCATCCAGCATCATAGGCCGTAAGTCGAAGATGAAGCCCTTCACGGACTTAAAGGTGTTGACGACGTTCTTCTTTAACTCGGATAGTTCATCCTTCGCCCGGGCTGGGTCTCTATCGAAGAGTCGTTCGCAGATTTCGGCCTGTAGCACCAGGTTGGTGAGTGCTTGAGCTGGGCCATCGTGCATCTGGCGGGATAGACGCAGGCGTTCTTGTTCCTGAGCTTCAATGATGCTGACGACCATAGTTTGCGGCGCGGGCGGGGCATCAAAGCCGACACTTTCTGCAACGTCGAGTTCTCCGGGGCTGGTGTGATCCATGACGGTTTGGTAAAGTTCAGACAGGCGGGCGAGGTTCTTCTGATCGCTCTGCAATTTCTCCAACTGCCCGCGCATTGTGAAGAGCCGCCGTTGGTTCTCGATTAACGAGTCGTAGGCGGTTTTGATATCCTCTCGGGGGGTGGTATCGAATGAGGATTCGATCTGCCGCGCGCGCGCGACCGCGCGGGAGTTCGCTTGCATAATCCGATCCACCTCTACGGACGTTTGCTGAATCAGCATGTCCACTTCTTTCAGTTCTTTCTTGACCTGTTCGTTGCCGCGACGACAAACTTCGACAAACTGTTCCCAATTGCTTTCATCCATATTATCTCTCCGTGGCTATACTAGATGCTGGTGTATCCTCTTCGTGCGGTAAGCGCACCCAGCCGTGCCGCAGCGCATAGATGGCGGCTTGGGTACGGTCGGACAGGTTGAGCTTGGCGAGGATAGAAGTAACGTGATTTTTGACGGTTTGTTGGCTGATACTCAACCGGAAGGCGATTTCTTTGTTGCTCAATCCTTCGATTATATGTTCCAGGATTTCCATCTCACGGTCGGTGAGTGGCGAAAAGGTGACGTCTTCGGGTTTGAGTCCGTAACGGCGATAACGTTCCAGCAACCATTGCTCGGCCTGGCTTGGCGTCATCCGTTTGCTGGCGATGACATAGTAGCCTTCGGCTACTGTCCGCACGGTATCCAGCAAATGGTTAGGATCTACGTCTTTGGCAAAGTAGGCCGAAGCGCCGATGCGGATCGCGTGGTAGATTTGTTCTTCATCATCGTAGGCTGTCAGGATGATGACGTTGATATCAGGGCATTGGTTCTTGAGCTTCTGCGTTGCCTGCAATCCATTCATCGTAGGCAGGTTCACGTCCATGAGCACGACATCTGGCCGGATATTGCGTAGCAGTTCGAGCGCCTCTTGCCCATCCCCGCTCTCGGCGATCACGTCTATATCGGCCTCTTTGTTCAAAACATCGCGCACGCCCTGGCGGAAGAAAGGGTGGTCGTCGACGATGGCGACCTTCAGTTGCGTCGTTTGGCTTGCCGACTTTTTTGACATTAGCGTGCTCCTTTCCTAACGTTTTCAGTATACCATAGCCAACAGATTTAGAAACTGCTTCACAGTTTACTGATCCGTACGTATAAAACTAAATTATCCCGGCTCCCCTGAAAGCGAATAGACGTTCAGGAAGTTCTGTTTGGATCAGTAGCTTGCTTGCAGTCTTGCGCTCGAGACTAGTTCGTCGAGAACCGGTCCAGCGCCATAAGCCCAATCTTTTCGTCGTGCAGCATCGCGCCCACCAAGCGGTCGACGGCAATACAGGCCCAGCTCCAGCCACACGGGCCCAATCCATTGACGACGTACACGTTCGGCATGTCTGGCGTTTGCCCCACCACCGGCAGTCCATCGACGCTCTGCGCGGCCCACCACGAATGGCGCGCAATCACTGGAGCGTCGGGACAAAGTTGTTGGGCGATCTCGGTCATCATTGGCAAAACTTCCTCGTTGGTGCTACTCCAGCCGACCATACGCCAGTCTGTTCCATATGGCTGGACGACGACTTGTCCGCGATTGATGATCAATGGCGTGGGCAATGTCGCTTCATTACGCAGGTCGATGGCGTGCATAGGCAATGGGCTGATGATATTGGCGAGGCCCGGGTATAAACGTGCCGCGTACGCGCCGCTGGCGAGGACGACATTTTTCGTGTGGAGGTAGTGTTTGCGTGCCCAGATGCTGAGCATTGCTGTCTCTGTTGCACGATGCCCCTGGCGAATTTCCTGCACTTCGGTCTCATACTCGACAGTGATGTTAGCATGGTCGAGTAGCGCGGCAGTGAGGGCTTCTGGATCGAAGGCTAGGTCTTCGGCAGTGCGCAGACCAACCTGGTAGCCGTAATCGCTCAAGCTAGCCTCACCAGCTTCATCGTCCATCTCGGCGGCGTACAGGTCTTGCCGCAATAAGGTCGCGGATTCCTGCAGCAGAGTGGCTTCGGCAGTATCGGCGGCAATGCGCAGGCTCCCAACCGGTGTGGCTTGCTGGTGGACCTTTTGTAAAGTCGTGTTCAGCAAATCGAGATTCCGTCGCGTGAGTTTCCAAATCTGGCGCCCTTCATCAGCACCGAGGCGCGCTTGCAGAGCGGCATAGGGCTCGGGTGTGCCGAGAAACGCCACGCCCGCACCCGAAGTCGCTGTGCCGTCAGGTGCACTCTTTGCTTCCAAGACGACGACGTTCTGGGAGGCTTCGGCCAGGTGGTGGGCGACAAGGGCGCCGGTGAGGCCCGCGCCGACAACCACAGTATCGTAAGTATCTGACAGCGTTGACATACTCCTCCTTAAATTGTTCTCTCGGATAAGCCGATTAGCGTGGCGGTATAGCAATCAACTGTGCCTGGTCGAAGAAGGCAGCATTGTTGATGTGGGGATACGCAGGTTCGGCGTAAAAACAGATGGTTACTTTGCCCAATATCTCCGTTTCTTCTTCCGGCACCACTGGCTCGGGTGTCTCCCGTTCCAGGGGATCTGGTGTAAAGGTCGGTGTAGGCTCGTTCTCTATGGCTGCGACGATGACTCTAGGTGACATCAGCGTGACTGTGCCATCGTCCTGGTTGATGCGCCATGTCTCGCCCCATCGGACATCGTCACAGTGCGGCTGCCCCGTAGGGTCGACCCCTGCTTTAACGATCAGCCGGTCCGTCGACGAGAAAGCGTTAACTTTGATGCTGAACTGCACCGTGCTGCCGGCAGTGACGGTCACCGTCTGATGTACCCACGTGCGGAACTTGAGCCAGCGGACGGTCTCTACCTTGAGGGTCGAGCCGTTGATTCGGCGCGCAGGGTCATCGGCGGCAGTAAAGACCGGTTCGGCAAAGGAATTCTGAGGATCGGTTTCCCCGCTCTTATAATTGACGTAAGCGTACCATTCCCAGCCCGGGATACGATTGGGCATGATGTAGTCGAAATCCGCGTTGTCAAGCGGTACCGGTCCTGCCGTGGGCAGCGGCCTTGGCGTTGAGGTGGGCGTAGGCGTGTGGGTGGGGAAGGGGGTAGGTGTGGGCGTAGCCGTGTTTGTGGCACGGGGGGGCACTGTCGGGCGCGCGGTCGGCTCCGCGGTCGGTGTCCACGTGGCAATCCCGGCGGATGTGCTGATCACGGTAGGGGTAGAAGTAGGGCTAATGCGGGCGGGAAGTGGCGCGCGCATCGAACGGACCACAATGCTGCCCAGGCCTGCAATCACACTCACGTCCAGAATGGCCAAGACAATCAAGATGATTTTCTGTCCGCGGCTCAATGTTTTCATAGAATCCTTTCTTCGCCCGGTAGGAAGTTATGGTCTGGCGTAATACTTTTGGATACTGCCTGTTGTTGTCTAGCACTTATAGTATAGCGCTGTATCCGTACGATGCTACTCCTCAATGATACTCCAACGTTAGCTTCGTGACAAGCGTCTGCATTAACCAGTCAGGGCTTTATCATTTTTGCAAGCCAAGAGGCTTTTGGGTGTTATCTTGTCGCTAAAGCGGCTTTTTAATCTGAGTTCGCCGCAGGATAAAATTCCTCTGCAAATAATTGAACGTTTCTCGTGTTTTCTAAGTAGTATAGATACCGGTTTTGAGATAATTTCTTAGAAATACTCTACTCAAGGTAGGTAGATTCATGGGGCTATTATTCTCTTTCAGGCTCCTGCTGGTTTAAGAATTTTGGCCTAAAGGCCGGAGATGTAAGAGGATTTTTGACGACAGAATTACGCGTAAATGGTCCTTGTTTCTCGAGAATGATAAGACCCTGAGGTGGGTTGGCAAAGGTTGACATTGTATGCTGGCGCGGGACTATAGCTATCTGTGCTGTAATCTGTGTTATACTTATGCGTATTGTGTGGCCCAGAGTGCTAGTGCTTTGGGGCGGAAAAAGTCATTGTTGCAAAATTACGGAATGTTCTTATAATCATTCTTTAAGCTAACTAGGTATTCTAAATGATTATCTTTCATACGTGGGCATCTCAACTCCCTCCATCCAGTCTTTCTGATGGGGATTTGGCAGCCCTGGAATGAATCTGCATGGAGGGGATCTTGGGTGTATCACAGTCGAGGAACTACATGGCCGGTACAAAACATCTACTTGAAGTCAAAAATTTAACAACGCGTTTTCATACTGAAGACGGTGTCGTCCATGCCGTAAACGATGTTTCCTATACATTGAATGAAGGAGACACGTTGGGCGTGGTGGGAGAGAGTGGTTGTGGGAAGAGTGTCCACGCACTTTCGATTATGCGCTTGATCCAGATCCCGCCGGGTGAGATTGCCGGCGGTGAAGTGATTTTCCGTGGTCGGGATTTGTTGAAACTGAGTGACGACGAAATGCGCAAGGTGCGCGGCGCCGAGATTGCAATGATCTTTCAGGATCCTATGACGTCATTGAATCCGGTGAAAACGGTCGGTTTCCAGATTATGGAGGCCCTGATACTTCACAAAGGCATGGACAAAGCAAAGGCGCGCGCTCGCACGGTAGAGTTGTTGACACTTGTGGGCATCCCCGAAGCGGCGCAGCGCGTGGATGATTACCCACACCAATTCTCCGGTGGGATGCGGCAGCGCGCGATGATTGCGATGGGACTGTCGTGCGATCCCAGTATTCTCATCGCCGATGAGCCGACCACGGCGTTGGATGTGACCATCCAGGCGCAGATTGTGGAGCTTGTCAAGCGCTTGCAGCACAAGTTTGGGATGACGGTGATCTGGATCACGCACGATCTGGGTGTAATCGCCGGGCTGGCGCGACGTGTGAATGTGATGTACGCCGGCCGGATTATTGAGAGCGGCCCTGTCAAGGAGATTTACGCCAATCCCCATCATCCTTATACTGTGGGATTGCTGGGTTCCCTACCGGGTCACGGAGGACGAACTTCCTCCCGCCTTTTTTCGATTCCTGGTGAGCCGCCAGATTTGGTCGGATTGCCACCGGGCTGCGCTTTTGCCCCTCGTTGCCATTATCAAACTCCGCATTGTTTGAAAGAGACGCCACCGTTGGAAGCAGTAGGTCTAGGGCACATCGCTGCATGCTGGGAAAAAGATAAGGTGAGGAAGGTATAATTATGACTGAAGCGATTAAAACCAGCGATACTCCCCGGGAAGTTTTGTTGCGTGTAGAAGGTTTGAAAAAGTACTTTCCTATCAGACGAGGTGTATTCCAGCGTCATGTTGGCGATGTCAAAGCCGTAGACGACGTTAACTTTAACGTGTACCGCGGCGAGACGCTCGGGTTGGTGGGAGAAAGTGGCTGCGGTAAGACTACGACCGGCCGCACAGTCATTCGCATTTATGAGCCCACTTCTGGGCAGGTGATGTTCAAGGGGCAAGATCTCGCGGATCTGCGGGCCGGCGAGATGCGTGAGATGCGTCGCAGTATGCAGATGATTTTCCAGGACCCGTATGCTTCGCTAAATCCTCGTATGAGTGTGTTGAAAATCGTCGGGGAGCCGTTGGAAGTGT
Organism: Anaerolineae bacterium; assembly: GCA_046260035.1. Lineage (GTDB taxonomy): Bacteria > Chloroflexota > Anaerolineae > B4-G1 > SLSP01 > DSWT01. The sequence continues at coordinate 8,585 of JBJYXQ010000710.1, read as the reverse complement.
TCCATCTGGCAAACAAAGAAGAACGCCGCGAGCGAGTGGCGAACCTGCTACAATTGGTTGGCTTGAACCCCGATTTTATGGTGCGGTATCCGCACGAATTTTCCGGCGGACAGCGCCAACGCATTGGCCTTGCTCGCTCTCTGGCACTCAACCCGGAGTTGATCATCTGCGACGAGCCAATCTCGGCATTGGATGTTTCCATCCAGGCGCAGGTAGTCAATCTGCTGGAGGATTTGCAGCAAGAATTGGGCCTTACCTATGTCTTTATTGCCCATGACTTAAGCATGGTACGGCATATCAGCGACCGCGTTGCTGTGATGTATTTGGGTAAGATTGTGGAGTTGACGGATCGGGAGACATTGTATGCCAATCCTTTACATCCATACACACAGGCGTTGCTCTCTGCAATTCCTGTGCCCGATCCGGTGGTGGAGGAAAGCCGGCAGCGCATCTTGCTGGAAGGGGATTTGCCCAGTCCGGCGCATCCGCCGAAGGGATGTAACTTTTGCACGCGCTGTCAACAGGTGCAAGACATCTGTGAACATGAAGAACCTGCGTTCATTGAAGTGGCTCCAGGCCATTACTGTGCGTGCCATTTCGTTACGCCAGAAGCTTAGATGCTATGGAGTAGTAGTTAATGTCCGACAAAAGGAGGTGATGTGTATCGAAGCAAGCAGTATACATTCGATGTTTAACAAATAGTTCCACATTTAAAAACATTAGTCTGAAGGAGGATGAACATGTTTAAGAGACTGTTGTGGTCTACGGCTGGCCTATTGATCGTGGCCAGCATGGTGTTGACCGCCTGTGCGACGCCTACCCCCGAGGTAATCACGGTTGTCGAGACGGTGGAGAAAGTTGTTGAAAAAGAGGGAGAGACTGTCACTGTCGTCGAGACGGTAGAGAAGATCGTTACCGCGACGCCGGAGCCAGAAGCGGAGCCGCAAGCTGTAGAGTTCAAGTCCGCTGACCCCAATACCATGGTCGTGGCTGAGATCGACGAAGGGATCGATACGTTGGATCCGGCTTGGAACTATGAGAGCGCCGGCGATGGCGTTATCCTCAACATCTATGACCAGTTGGTCACGTATGCGGGCACGAAGGCAACGGAGTTTGTGCCTTCCCTGGCCACTGACTGGACGATTTCCGACGATGGCTTGACCTACGTCTTCAATATCCGCCAAGGCGTCAAGTTCCACAACGGCGCCGACCTGACGGCGGAAGACGTGGCCTACAGCCTCCAGCGTGGTGTGCTGCAGGGTGGAACCTGGTCCCCGCAGTGGCTCTTCACCGAGCCGCTCTTCGGCATCGGCACCTACGACATTGCCGAGTTAGTGGATGAGACCGGTGCGCTGGATGATGATGCTGAAGGAGTGCAAGCTGCCGATCCTGAGGCGTTGATGGCCGCTTGTGAGACCGTGATGGACGCCATTCAGGCTGACGACGCAGCCGGCACCGTGACCATCAACCTGGCGACGCCGTGGGGGCCATTCTTGGCGACCCTGGCGCAGAGCTGGGGCTCCATCCTGGATAAGGATTGGGCCATTGAGAACGGGACCTGGGATGGCGACTGCGCCACCTGGCAGAACTACTATGGTATCGACTCTTCAAGCTCCCCCATCCGCGATAAGACCAACGGCACTGGCCCATACATGTTGGAAAGCTGGACCCCCGGTGAGGAAAAAGTCCTGGTAAAGAACCCCGACTGGTGGCGTGCGGAACCGACCTTCGATGGCGGCCCGACGGCGCCGACTATTGAGCGCATCGTGCTCAAAGGTGTCTCTGAGTGGGGCACGCGCTTCGCCATGCTCCAGGCCGGCGACGCTGACCTGGCGGGTGTGCCGCGTGAAAACGTGAGCCAGGTTGATCCGATGGTTGGTGAGTGGTGTGAATACAACCTCGCTAACGATAATTTCGATTGTGCGCCTACCGAGAACCCTGATGGCCCACTGCAACTCTTCAAGGGTGCGCCCAGCACCGTTCGTACGGACGCGCTGTTCATCTTTGATATCAATACCGATGGCGGCAACCCCTACATCGGCAGCGGTCAACTGGATGGCAATGGGATTCCCGCGGACTTCTTCAGCGACATTCACGTCCGCAAGGCCTTCAACTACTGCTTCGACTGGGATGCCTACATCAATGATGCGCTGGCTGGCGAGGCCGTGCAGGTTTCCGGTTACTCGATCCCCGGTATGCTCGGGTACGACCAGAATGGCCCGATGTACCACTTCGATCTTGACAAGTGTGCCGAAGAAATGGCGTTGGCCTGGGATGGTCAGGTTGCGGAGAACGGCTTCCGCCTGCAGATCGGCTACAACACCGGTAACGTGACCCGCCAGACAATTTCTCAGATTCTGCAGAACAACCTGTCCTCGATTGACGACAAGTACCAGGTCGAAATCATCGGCCTGCCGTGGCCGAGCTTCCTGGCTGCTTACCGCGCCAGCCGCCTGCCCATCGCAGTTTCCGGTTGGGCCGAGGACTTGCACGACCCGCACAACTGGGCGCAGCCCTTCTTGGTTGGCACCTACGCTTCACGCCAACGTCTGCCGGATGACCTCCTAGGTCAATTCGAGGAGAAGGTGAGTGCGGCTGTGGCGGCGACCGACGATGCTGAGCGCGCTGCGCTCTATCAGGAACTCACTCAGATGGATTACGACAATGCCATAGCCATTCGCCTGGCTGTAGCTACGGGTCGGACTTACATGCAGCGCTGGGTGAAGGGGTACTACTTCAACCCCATTCAGGGCTTAGACACGCGTTACTACACTGTAACCAAGGAGTAAGCGAGTCTGTTATCAAGAACAGGGGAGGGCGTGCCCTTGGGTATGTGCCCTCTCCTGTTCCCTAAGAGAAAGCATTCAGCTATCAACTGTCAGCCTTCAGTTCTAACGTCTACGCCAGCATTTCGACGATACTATACAACTGCTTCTAGGTCTCTTTGCTGATAGCTAAGGGTTTGTAAAGAAACAATTTCACGTTCGGGCCGGTCTCTGCCCGTGCCCGCCTACAGGGAAATTATACTTTTACGAACTCTAAAAGCTGATAGCTGAATGCTTAGGTTTTTGTTATGCGTGCTACGTAATGAGTAAGTTGTTGGTCGTAACACATTACTTATTCCGTATCACACATTACGGAGGTTAAAGCGATGGTCAATTATATCATTCGACGCCTGATTATGGTGCCCTTTTTACTTTTCGGCGTCACCGTGTTGATTTTCACGATGTTGCAATTCCTGTCACCGGTGGAACGCTCGGCGTTGTACGTACGCGAGATTCCTAAGAACGATGCTGTGCTGGAAGGGATCATCAGACGCTACGGATTGGATCAACCGATCTACGTCCAGTACTGGAAGTGGCTAATGGGTACGTCTGACCCGCGCACCGGAGAGGTTGTGGGGGGCATTCTGCGCGGGGACCTGGGGTATTCTCGCACGGCCTCGCAGCCGGTTTCTGACTTGTTGATACGGCGCTTTCCAGCAACCTTGGAGATGGCGATGCTGGCGGTGATCCCGGTAGTGATTGGCGGTATCCTCCTGGGCGTGGTCGGCGCGGTCAACCACAATAAATTCTTGGACCATGCTGTGCGGATTTTCGGCATCGTGGGCTGGTCTTTCCCTGACTTTGTGTTTGCGCTGCTGTTGATCATGGCTTTCTACGTCGGAACGGGCTGGTTCCCACCTGGACGGCTCTCGGACTGGGCTACCCGTGCGGTGATGTCCCCTGAGTTTCACAATTACACCAGCATGACGACCATTGATTCCCTGTTGAATCTGCGCCTGGATATTTTCTGGGATGCGGTGCGGCACCTGATCCTGCCGGTGATTTCGTTGGCCTACCTCTGGTGGGCGTTGACGTTGCGTGTGACGCGCTCGTCGATGTTGGAGACGCTGCGCCAGGACTACATCACCACAGCCCGCGCCAAGGGGCTGAGCGAGCGGGTGGTCATCAACCAACACGCGCTGCCGAATGGCTTGCTGCCGGTGGTCACGCTGGCTGGCGGTACGGTGGTTGGGTTGTTGGGGGGGGTGACGATTATCGAGACGGTCTTCAATTATCCAGGTATGGGCGCGGCGGCAGCTGAGGCAGCGAGCAACCTGGATGTGGTTACCGTGTTAGCCTTTGTGTTGTTTAACGGGGGTATTTTGGTGCTTGCCAACGTTATTGTGGATATTCTGTACGCTTATATTGACCCACGTGTGCGGTTGGACTGAGGCTGGGAGGTTGATTAAATTATGACGACGCAGGAAATGACATTGCCGCAAATGCACCAGCGCGTGCCGGGTTGGTTCGAACGTTGGGTGGGACACGATGTCTATCGGACGCTAAAGGGATTGGTGACGAATCCGATTTCGGTCATTGGGATGGTATTGTTGGCTTTCTTTATCTTTGTCGCCCTAGCTGCGCCAATCCTGGCACCCTATGAGCCAGGATCCACCACATCGCGCATTCCTCGCGATGGCTATGGGGCTGTCCCTAAACCTCCAGGCGCTGAGTGGAAGACGCGCCAGCCGCCGCTGCCGTTCTGGTGGAAAACTCTCACCGGTAAAGATCAGTGGGTCCACGTGATGGGTACCGCCAGCGGACAATGGGACATCTACTATGGTGTGGTTTGGGGCACGCGGACGGCTCTGATGGCTGGGTTGACCATCACCATTTGTGGTCTTCTTCTGGGGAGTGTGATTGGCGCGCTCTCAGCTTTCTATGGTGGTTGGGTGGATATGGTTCTGATGCGTATCACTGATCTGTTCATGGCTTTCCCCTTCCTATTGACGGCAATGACGCTCTCGGCGGTATTGACGCCCAAATTGGGGAAAGGACTATTTGCCCCCGGCATCGCTTTGATTGTTTTCAGTTGGATGGGGTTCGCGCGCCTCTTGCGCAGCGATATCCTCTCTCTGCGCGAGCGGGAGTACGTTCTGGCTGCGCGCGTCATCGGCGTGAGAGACACGCGTATCATGTTCCGTCACGTTCTACCCAACGCGATTTTCCCCACGCTGGTGTTGGCTTCCATGCGCGTCGGCAGCTACGCGATCACGTTTGCGAGTCTGAGCTTTCTAGGTATCGGTGCTGAAGTCGGCTATCCCGACTGGGGCCAGTTGCTTTCCTTCGCCCGCAACTGGATGACACAGTTGGGCGAGTACTGGTACATCGTGATGTTCCCCGGTGTGGCGCTGGTGTTGTTCGTCCTCTCGTGGAACTTGGTAGGCGACGCTCTGCGCGATGTACTCGACCCGCGTATGCAAGGTTCTCGATAAGCAGTCAGCGGTCAGCTATCAGCTTTGGCGCGAAGATTCGCGCGCTATAAGCTAGGATATCCGCAACACCGCCATTGTTTAACAATGGTGGTGTTGTGTTGTTAGGCACTTTTTGTGGTGTGGACGGTAAAGCTGACGGCTGAAAGCTGACCGCTATTACTTCCCACGTGGATTGAGCGCGGCGTTCAGTCCATCCCCCAGCAAGTTCCACCCGATGCTGAATATGATCAGTGTGAGTGTAGCTGGAATGAAGACCCACCAAAAGGTCAGCGGATTACCTCCCGGTCCAATAATCCAGTCGCGGGCAGAGACCAATAACGTACCCCAGGGTAACCCGGATCCCAGGCCAATGAACGTGAAAGTGGCTTCCAGCAGCACCATCCCACCGATGTCGCGCGTGGCTAACACGATGGCGGGTGTGATGGCGTTGGGCAAGAGATGGTGAAAAATGATGCGCAATGGCGGAGCACCGGTCGTTTTGGCAGCCATCGCGTACTCGGTGTGCTTAAGGGTGGTGAAGTTCGCGTGAATGATGCGTGCGTAAGGCATCCACGAGAATACGATCAGTGCCAGCATGGTTGGATCGATCTGGAGCTTTTGAAAGGCAACTTGCCAGGACATAAGCGGGATATCTGCACTCGCGGGCAAAAGTGCGTACCGGAACAGGTAAATACCAGCGATCGCTGGGAACGTTAAGAAGGCATCGGTCACACGCATCAGTAGCCGCCCCACTGCCCCTTCTAGGTATCCGCTGAACGCGCCGATCAGCACGCCTGTACACGCTGTCAGTAACGCGGTAATGAGACCAAAGCGCAGTGCCGGACGTGCCCCCCAGATCAATGCGTAGGCAATGTCCCATCCGCCGGGCGTAGTCCCCAGAATCGCTCCTGGCTGCGGTGGACGCGGAATGCGCAGTGCCGACGGACGCACGCCTTGTAACAAGCGCAAGTATACCGGGTTCTCTGGGTCGTCCTGCGGGGCTATCCAGGGAGCGCTGACGGCCAAAATGACGTAACCGGCGATGATGCACAACGCCAGGATGCTTTGCCAGTTGATGAGGAAACGTCGTGTGACCGTCATTGCGCCGCCAGCTCATCCCGCAAGCGCGGATCGAACACTGCCTGGAGAATATCCAGGATCAACATAACTGGCAGCACCAGCAGCACGCTGTAGACCGCGAATCCCATAGCGGCGGCTGTGTCCGGCGCTCCAATCGCCGAATTGACGATCAGTTCCGAGACGCCCGGGAAGCCGAACACCGCTTCGACGACAAAGACGCCCATAATCAGGGAGGCCGTGGAGAGCGCGATACTGTTGAGGGCAGGGATCATCGCGTTGTGGAGGGCATGCCGCCAGATGACCAGGCGTTCCTTCAGGCCCTTCCCCCGTACAACCGTGATGTAATCTTTCTGCAGTTCCTCGATCATCATCGCCCGCGTCATCCGGCCCAAGGTGGCCCAGTGCACCATGCTCAGGGTGATGCAGGGCAGTACCAGGTGGCGCAGCGCGCTTAAGCTGATGTCTGAGCGATGGTTCAGCAACCCGTCCAGAGTGAGTAGACCGGTGTATGGGGTGAATTCCGCGTTGGTGACAACGATCTGTTCGCTGACAGTGAGACGTCCTGGCGGAAACCATTTCAATCCTGCATAGAAAATGCCCAGCAACACCAGGGCTAGCACAAAGGGCGGGATGGCGGTGGCGACAAAGGCCACGACACGGAAGGCGTGATCAACGGCTCCGTGTTCCTTCGCTCCGGCCAGTCCACCGCCGATGATGCCCAAGGGGATGAGCAAAACGACGGCGTACAATGTCAATTCGGCCGTGGCCGGTGTCCGCTGTAAGAGTGCTGTAAGGACGTCGACACGAAATCCGGCACTCCAGCCCCAATCACCCTGCAGCAAGCGTCCCAACCAGCGGAGGTATTGCACTGGATAGGGATCGTTGAGGCCGTGACTTTCGATGATCTGCTGAAGCAGAACTTCTGGCCGCAGATTGGGGTTGTTGGAAGATCCTCTAGGCATGTACAATTGCGCCCGAACTTCGACCGGTGCCAACATCAGGACGCCATACAGGATCGCGGTGATGATCAACAGCGTGACCGGAATAGCAAGCAGACGACGGATCAAGAATTTAAGTAGGGTAGGCATCTAGTTTCTCATTTTTTAGACAGGATTCTCAAGATAGTTTTTATCCTGTCAATCTTGTCAATCCTGTCCAAAGACGAATTCACATTGATCGACAGTGACGACGGCGTTGCCATGGAAGCGGCACTCCATCTTTGCTCCAGTGTTGAATTGCGCTGTCACGAACATCCAATTGCCCTTCTGAGTTGTGACCGTCAGGTTGTAGGTGTCACTGAGTTGTTCCCGGTGCGTTTGGAGCCAAGCAATGACATCCTCGGTGACGTTGAATGTTTTCATCCGGCCCTCTAGCCATGGGCGCTCACCTGTCTTTGCGGCCTGGACCATCTGGCCAATGCGTAGGTCCAGCTTCCCGGATAGATCATCGCAAAACGTGACCCGATCGCCCATCACAATGCAGCGCAGCGCGAAGCCGGTATCAAAGACCACGTCGCTGTAGCCGGCGTAAAGTGTGTCTGTGGATGTGTCGAATCCCGAAAAGTAGATGGTGTAATTCGGCGTGAACCGTGGGCCATTGCGCCGTGCCTCAATAGTGTTTTGCCCTGTGGCACTCACGGCGGCTTCACCGCCTTCCAGGTATGTCTCGACGAGATTGGCTACGCGCACTTGCGGCGAACGAACTGGCGTCATCACCAGGTAATTCAGGATTAAGGTGGGCGGCAATGCCACAAGCCAGGCCACCAGCAGCACACTCCATGCCCCTGCTTTCATTTTGCCTTCCGGGGTAGCGCGATCCCAGGCCCATTCGACAGCTAGCGTTTCCACGTAGCCTACGCCAAATCCATACACCACGTAGGCGATCATTACCAGCGTGGTGCGTAGCGCGTTGCCGTCTGTGTATGGCCACAGCGCCAATCCGGCGAAACGTGGTTCGATGACGCCAGCAAGCCAACTTGCCCCGGTGAACGGGATATGCCCGGCGATCCAGCCGATTCCTGCCATTGTCACGGCCCACACGCCGGTTGTAATGAGTGTGGATGGCGTCCATGCGCCTATTGTCCCGGCTATTCCACCGATGATAAGTAGACACGGCAGGCCGATCAGGAGCTTGGCCCAGGCCATATCGGCTGAACTTTGGCTCAGGGCCAGGGCGTCATAGCCCCAGACAAAAAGCGAAAAACCCAATCCAAACAAAATCCCGTACCCGGCTCCTGCTCGCAACAGCACAGTGTGCGCGACCTTCT
>JBJYXQ010000709.1:0-3855 GCA_046260035.1 Anaerolineae bacterium | reverse complement strand
CTCCCTTCGCTCATCTACATGGACCGCGAGTATCAAACCATGCTCGGGACACGGGCCGCCAACGAGTACCTGGCGCGGGAAACGGGACGCCGCATTGTGTGGGAGCGCAAGGAGATTCACCCCATCGAGATCATCGTCGGCGGGGCAGGCTCCAGCCCCATTCGCTACTGGCACGATCTTCATATCGACACCGACGTTGGCGCGAACGGAAGGTTGCTGCAATCGGTCAAGACCGCGCTGCGCGATCCCCGCTACGAAGGGACGTTCATTTTCGACCGTTATTTCTCCATCGATGAGTTAATTGCCATCATCCTGCGCTCGATGAAGGCGAGTGCTGAAGCGCAGCTGGAAGAGACGTGCGACAGTGTCGTGCTCGGTCGCCCGGTGCGTTTTTCCGATGACCCGGACATCACGCTGCGCGCGGAGGAAATCCTCTACAAAGCCGCGTTGTATGCGGGATTCCGCGATATTTCCTTCCAGATGGAGCCGATTGCGGCGGCGCATCTCCATCATATCGCCAGCGAAAAACGCGAAATCGCCCTCGTCTTCGACTTCGGCGGCGGTACGCTTGATCTGACCATCGCCGAGGTGGGCGGGGCGCAGCCGCCCAGCGTGATCGCAACGCGCGGTGTCCTCGTCGGCGGCGACGACCTGGACAGGCGGATTATGCTGTCGCTGCTCAAGTACTTCGGCCAGGGGACGCGCGTCGATGGTGGCCTGGATTTTCCCCCGGATTACCTCGATCTGCTGCACGCCTGGCAGACGATGCCGGAGCTGTCGCGCCCGATGCCGCTGGAGCGCATCAGGAATTTTCAGAAAACGAGCACCAATCCCCAGACGATGCGGGCATTGGAGACACTCGTTACGCAGAACGTCGGCTTCGATCTCTTCCGCCACATCGAGCAAACGAAGAAGGCGCTCACCGACGGTCTGATGGCGCGCCTGGATTACGACTACGAGCACATCGCCATCCACGAGCGGATTCTGCGCCGTGCGTTCGAGGAATTGATCGAACCGGAACTGACCAAAGTGGCACGAGAACTCCGCCAAGTCGTGCGGGATGCAGGGCTGCGCCTGGATCAGGTGGATGTAGTGCTGCGTACCGGTGGGGCGTCGCTTGTGCCCGCGTTCGTGGACCTACTCGAAAGCCTCTTCGGTCACGACAAAATCCGCGAGATGGATCCACTCACCTCGGTGGTCGGCGGGATGGCGGTGGTGGCGCACAAGGAACAGGGCCAGCATCCTCAGTACGCTTATCGCTACGAGAATCCCTTCGCGTATGTCAAGTCCACCAGCGAGCGCGAATATCGCACGACCGTTATGCGCGCGTACCGGCCGTGCTACACCGATCGCGACTACATCGTCACTACGGTGCCGTTGACGCTGGCTGGACTGCATACCGTGATGCCGGCTGATCTCGATTATGATTCAACGGCGAACAAGTTGCTGCGCTTCAAGCTGACGCGCCCGAGCAAGGTGTACGTCATCTACCAGGCCAAGGCGAACCATTTACCCAAGTGGTTGCAGGGGTTCACTCGCGAGGAGAAATTGCAGGTCGATATCGAGACGCCGGGCGGAACATATCCCTTCTTGGTCTACAGCCGCGATTTCCCGGCGGGAGCGTTCGCACTCGGCGGCGCGCACGCGAAGGGGTACAGCGGCATTGTGTTCTTGAACTACCTCGTCGCAGCCAGACCGCACTGATAACTTCGATGAAATCGCACGTATCGTGCTTGGAGGGGATCGCCAGATCCCTGCTTCTGGCGCAGTGCCGGGGATCTGACGATCCCCTTCGAGGCTGGAAAGTGGTGAAGTTGTTCTTCTAGTGCGGTTTTAGCGCCGTGCCCACCCAAAGGAAGCAGGCCGGCACACAGAGAAGGCCCATTAGAACCAGCCAGGGCGCGAGGTCGCGGACAATCGTTGTCACGTAAGTCCACGTTGCGGACACGGCACTATCTTGATTTTGTTGCTCCAGCCAAACGCGCCACTCTCGCTCTAGTGTGGTTAAATCAGCCCCAAGTTTCTGTTTGACACCCGCAGAACAATCCATCCCATCTGCATAAGCATCGATGATCTCGCGCATCTGTGACCAGCCGTATGTCTGCTGGAGGTAGCGGACGAAGCTCTGGCTTTGCGCGTAGGCCAGGAGGGCTCGGTTGGTTTCTGCGGGGAACGGGTGACATAGCGTCGTCATAGGGATCAGGGTGCCATCCTGCGCGGCCCGTTGCAGGGCCAGCGCGTAGGCGGGATCGGGACTGCGTTCAAAGACAGAGGCCAACCCTTCGACGAGCCAGATAGGGAGTGCGGCGTAGCCTTGCGGGCCGGTGAGATCGTAAAGCACTTTGTGGGTGAGTTCGTGCGGGATGTCGCGCTTCATCTTGAGGATGGCCTCGCTGGACGGCGAGATAGCGAGCAACACCACGCCAATCTCGGGATAAGCTTGCCCGCCGACCCACTCGTATCCCGTCAACTGGAGGGCGGACTGCAGGTCAGGCAGTGATGGGTAAATGTAGAGCGTGACCGAGTCGACGATCGGCACTGAATCAACATCCGGTTCTGTCAGCCTCTCCTGAATTTCGACGAGGGCGGATTGCGCGATGTCCAGCGCGTTGTTCATCAAGACTCTGTCACCCGCTACCCAGTGCAGCGTGATCGCACCTTCGCTCAGAGTTTCCCAGGCAAAGCGATTGTCTTCGTACAGGAATTGCTGTTTTTCGGTGCCGAGTGTTTCCCCTTGCGCGTCCTTGTACTCCCACCAGTAGGTGATCATCGTGAAAGGCGGGAAAGGTTCCTCGCTTAAGTTACGCTCTAGCTGCGCCATATCCTCGACAACAGGGATTGGATAAGCCTTTGTGTATGTCCCGACCTTGACGTACAGTGTGGCCGTGTCGGGTGCGGTTTCTGGTGGGAAGGTCAGCGTAAACGTCGCTGTCTGGCTGTAAGTGTACGTGTACTCGGCGACGACATCGGCCTGGGCATATGCTGGCGATAGCGTTACTGCCAGCAACAATATCATCCCTAGCAGCGCGAGGGTTCTACCGCTGGTATGATTGCGCCATATGCCGGTTGCTAATCCCACAGGTCCTCCTCGTCATCGCCTTCGTCTTCGAAGGCTTCGTCCCCAAAGGCAGCTTCTCCGAGATATAGCGTGCGTAGATCATTTTCATCGTCGAAGCCCTCATCTCCGAGGTCCTCGTCCTCAAGGTCCTCGTCTTCATCTTCGTCGTCGAAGTCCTCTTCGTCCTCGCCAAACCCGAACGCGAGCTTTTTTCCAAGACTGCCCCCCTCTTGGGCGTCGTCCTCGGCCCAGCTACCCTCACCCGCGCCGTCGAATTCCGTGGGCGGACCAAAGAAGGTCGCGAGATCGCCATGGAAGAACTCTAATTCCTCAAGTGCCTCGTGGGCGGCCTTGCGCAGCGTCAGGTTATCGGAATTGCGGTACCGTTCCAGCGTGCGTTGCGCTTGCTTTCCTCCGATCTGGCCGAGTGCCCACAACGCCATTTTTTGGATATCGGCATTGACGTCTTCAGCCAATTCGATCAAAGCGGGAACGGCTTCTGGGAGCGCCAGCTCTCCGCAGGCGCGCGTTGCCTCATAGCGCATCTCTGGGTGGGGGCTGAATAACTCCTGGTGGGCGATTTTGGCCCAACGTTTGTCGGCACTGCGGCCCATAGCGAGGACGGCACTGATGCGCATTTTCTCTTCCGGATGGGCGTAGGCCGCTTCAATCATCTCCGGCGCGCCGTGCAGGCTAGTATACGCCAATGCCTCCATCGCGTGACGGCGCACATCTAGGTCTTCGCTGAGGTTGTTGTGCGCTTTAAGCAGCGCCACACAGACATTCTCGAAGGAACG
>JBJYXQ010000708.1:0-5045 GCA_046260035.1 Anaerolineae bacterium | reverse complement strand
TATTCTGCACGTGTACCTTCTCTCATCCGGACTTTGCCATTCATACTCGAACAGCTTTTACCGTCGGCCCCGGATTTTCACCGGATCTGCACTTGGGCTTTTGCCAATTGCTCGCGGGCTTGAAAATCGCTACAGACTTTGTCTGTGACGATTCTCTTTACCGCCGGTCGGGAGTTGGGCCGCTCAATCAGGCCCGCACCCTGCCCCGAAGGAATCCATAAATTGTTAACTGTTGCCAAGTATACCACGTTCGCGCCAGACTACAAAAGTCTTGCGATTCACCGAGCTGACCAAGTATCTACGTTGAACAAAACCCAGCAAAATGCGGGTATGAGCTGAGACTTTCGTAGTCTTTGGATATTCACGCGACCAACCAACGGGCGACGATGGCGATAGCCTGACCAGCCGGCCAGAGCAGCAGTTGCGCGACAAGCGTCCCGACCAGTTGTGCGCCCACCTGCCAGATGGTGATGTAGGTCACGTCCTTAAGCGGGCGCTTGTCGCGTAGTGCCTCGTCGGCGACGAGGGCTGCGACAGGATTGACGACAAAAATGGAGAGCACCATCCCCAGCCCAGCCAACATCGGCGAGAGACTGGCTGCGGTGCGCGCGCCTTCGGGAACCAGTGCGCTGGCGTACATCGCGGCGGCATTGCTCACGGCAGCAATCGCCGTGACGAGGATGCTGGCAATAAGGAAGCGCTTGGGAAAGGGACTACGACGGGATTCGCGCACGGCGCCCAGACGGGGCGGCGTCAAGTCGGAGGTCATGCGCCAAAGGCCCTGTACCGATGTCCCACGCACAATCACCTGCGGCAACGAGCGGCGATTCTCATAGGCGGCGATCCCGCGCGCCAGAATGCGGCTCAGGCTGGGGATGCCGAGTGCCGCGATCAACGTTCCTACCGATGCCGCGAGTACCACAATGCGGTATGCGGTCAGCAGCGAACCGGTATTCTGTTCGAGCACTGCTACATCTGTCAGACTGGCAAGTAATGGGCCGGCCAGGGCATTGGCCCCGCGTGATCCTAGGGTCAGCACGTTGTAGAGTGAGCCTGCCAGCGCTGGGTGTCCTGTGCGCACGCCCGCCAATCGCGCCGCATATGCGCTCGTGTCGATGGTGTTGATTAACACTGTCAGCAGAAAAATGATGAGCAACTGGGTCGTCATCTGGGAAGCCTCCTGAGAGACAGGTAAACCTTGTAAGTTACAGATTGCACGCTGAGCATGACTATACTTGAAGCGCTGTGACTGGCAAATGGCTCAATAAGCAGTCTCCTGTTCATTTTATCCATTTCATGCTTTAATAAGGATAAGACTTTATCCGAAGATTATGCTTGAGCGTGTTTCTGGTGCGTCAGCGGCGAATTTTCGGACTGGTTCTGGGTTCATCATTCATAAGGAGGTAACTATGGCAACACAACGGGTTCAACAGGCAGTTTACAATCCCACAGCTCGTAACCTCAACAACGTGCAGCGTGTGCAGCGTGCGTTGATCTGGTTCGGTCTTTTCTTCTTGATCGGGATCATCACGGTGGTTCTCGCAGTGGGGGTAGGGTTTCTGTTACCCGATATCGGGGGAGCAGTTGGCGTGGCGATTTTCGTTGTCGGTGGTTTGCTCTCGTTGATCATTCCGGGGATGTTCAGCAGTAGTCTTTATATTGTCTCCGAATACGAGCGGGTGATCGTCCTCAAATTGGGTAAGTTTGTGGGCGTTCGAGGGCCGGGACGCTTCTGGGTGATTCCCTATCCGCCGTTCAACGAGTCGGTGACGGCGCAGATCGACTTGCGCGTGCAGACCCGCGTCATCACGGCGGCGGAGACGCTGACGGACGACAACGTCCCCGTGGGCTGCGAAGCCGTGATTTTCTGGCGGGTGGAAGATCCGCAGAAGGCGGCACTGAGCGTGGCGAACTACCAGGAGGCCGTTTTCCAGGCCGCCAACAGCGCGCTCAAAGATACCATCGGGATGTTGGAATTGTCGGAATTGTTGGGATCGCGGGACAAGGTGTCGGGCCGGCTCAAGGAAATCATTGATGCGGCAGCGGCTTCATTTGGCGTGGATGTGACCTCGGTGGAAATCACCGATGTCCACGTACCCGCCGATCTCATCCAGGAGCTGAGCGTGCTGGCGCAGTCGCGCCGGTCGGCACAGGCTAAGGTCGCCGAGGCCGAGGCCGAGAAAGCTATTGCGGTGAAATTCAATGAAGCGGCAGATCTGATGTCGGACCGGGCAATGGAAATCTACCGGCTCAACGTCCTGGAGCGCATTGGCCGCGAGGAAGGTAGCCAGATCGTCATCTACGGTTTGGGCGGCGGCAATCCGGCGATGGATGGCTCGCTCGCCGCGACGGTGGCAGGGAGCATAAGCGCGAAGTAGTTCGTAAAAGTGATACGTAAAGCGTGATGCGTGATACGTAAGGGCAACTCTCCCACGTATCACGCATCACGTATCACAGGTAGGCCTCATTTTTTTCTGCGCAGTGATTATGTCCGAAAACTTCCCTCTACAAACCCTCGAAGGAACGCTAGAACGGCTGACATTTCAGAACGAGGAGAACGGCTACACGGTCGCGAAGTTGATCCCCAAGGGGAAGAGCTACGAAGTGACCGTGGTTGGCGTGCTGACGGGCGTGAATGTCGGCGAGTCCGTGCGCCTGCAGGGGCTATGGAGCACGCATCCCAAGTATGGTCGCCAGTTCGAAGTCCGTGAGTACACCGTGCGGCTTCCGGCGACGGTCGAGGGTATACGCAAGTACCTGGGCAGTGGCCTGGTCAAGGGTGTGGGGCCGGTGAACGCCGGGCGTATTGTCGATTACTTCGGCCTCAAGACGCTTGATGTGATCGAGACAGACGTAAACCGGCTACGCGAGGTGCCGGGGATCGGCGATAAGCGTACGGCGTTGATTGCGCGCGCCTGGGAAGAGCAGAAGCATATCAAGGAAATCATGATCTTTCTGCAGGGCCACGGCGTGAGTACCGGGCTCGCGGTGAAGATCTACAAACAGTACACTGATGAAGCTATTGCTATCGTGCGCAACGACCCGTACCGGCTGGCGAAGGATATCTACGGCATCGGCTTTAAGACGGCGGACAAGATCGCGCAGCAGATGGGCTTCGCCGTGGACGCGCCCGAACGCATCCAGGCCGGGTTGCGCTATGCGCTTGGCACCTTCAGCGATGATGGGCACTGTTTCGCCACGCGCGACCAACTCCTCGCCACCGCTACCGAACTACTCACCGTCCCCCGCGAAGCGTGCGAGACTCAGTTGGACGCACTGATACGGCTCAAAGAAGTCATCGAGGAGGATCGCGAATTACGAATTGCGAATTACGAATCACGTATCACGCATCACGAATCAAGCATCGAGTATCCAGTATCCAGCAATGAGTCTGCGATTTACCTCCCGCCGTTTTTCTACGCCGAAAACGGCGTTGCCAACAAGCTGCGCCAGTTACAAGAGAGTGCGCGCGACCGGCTGGCGGCGTTCGGGGATGTAGAGTGGGACAAAGCTTTTATCTGGCTTGATGAGTGCGCCGCCAGCGGTCTGGCGGTCCCCATCCACTTAGCGGCGCAACAGCAGTCGGCGGTGCGAATGGCGCTCACGGAGAAGGTCAGCATCCTCACGGGCGGCCCTGGCACCGGCAAGACGACGATTACACGTAGCATCATCCAGTTGCTGCAGGCTAAACGTTGCTCCGTGCTCTTGTGCGCGCCGACGGGCCGCGCCGCGAAACGCTTGAGCGAGGCGACGGGCCTGGAGGCCAAGACCATCCACCGGTTGCTGGAAGTCAAGGCCGCACAGGGGTTCCAGTTCGCGCGCGATCAGGACAACCCGCTGGATGCGGATATGATCATCGTCGATGAAACCTCAATGGTCGACATCCTGCTGATGAACCACCTGCTCAAGGCTGTGGAGGCGGGCAGCCATCTGCTGTTGGTGGGTGATGTGGACCAACTGCCGTCGGTCGGTGCGGGGAACGTCCTGCGTGACTTGATCGCCAGTGACGTGATCCCCGTCACGCGGCTGGATACGATCTTCCGCCAGGCGGAGGATAGCTTCATTATTGTCAACGCGCACCGCATCAACCGCGGCGAGATGCCGGTGTGCAACGGTCCGGCGCGGGATTTCTTCCTTTTCCGGCAGGGCGACGCCGAGAGCGCGGCTGATATGATTCTGGACATTGTCGCTCGTCGCATCCCAGCGAAGTTCGGCTACGACGCCGACCGCGACATCCAGGTGCTCAGCCCGATGCACAGGGGCGCGGCAGGCGTCAGCGCGCTGAACCAGCGTTTGCAGGAGCGGCTGAATCCGCCGGATGCGCGCAAAGCCGAGTCGACGCACGGTTCACGGGTGTTCCGCGTGGGCGACCATGTGATGCAGATCCGTAACGACTACGACCGGCAGGTGTTCAACGGGGACATGGGACGCGTGGCGGCATTGGATTTGGAAGAACATACGTTGACAGTGAACTTCGATGGGGCGCTCGTGGGCTACGAGTTCACGCAGTTGGACGAACTGGTGCACGCCTATGCGGTGAGCATCCACAAGTCGCAGGGTTCGGAGTTCCCGGTGGTGGTGATCCCCATTCTGACACAGCACTATATGATGTTGCAGCGTAACCTGCTCTATACGGGCGTTACGCGGGCGCAGTCACTCGTCGTCCTGGTGGGGAACCTGCGCGCCATCGCCATCGCCGTGCACAACGACAAGATCGCGCAGCGCAACACCCGTCTGGCAGAGCGGTTGCTGGCGTGGACGCCATCGCCTGTACGAGGCTATTACAGCAGTTCCTAGATTTTAACACAGAGACACGGAGAGCACAGAGATTTTTTGTTTCTTCTCTGTGTCCTCCGTGTCTCTGTGTTTGTTATTTAGCAAAGGAGAGCAATAGTGAAAGCATTACAGAAATTCGCCGATGGGAAGGATGGTATGGGCATCCGTGAGGTGCCGGAGCCGGTGGTGGGGCCGGACGATTTGCTGATCGAGGTGGGCGCGGTGGGCATCTGCGGGAGCGATCTGCACATCTGGCGCGACGAGAAGGA
>JBJYXQ010000707.1:0-1578 GCA_046260035.1 Anaerolineae bacterium | reverse complement strand
GCGTCTTTCTGGCGCGCGGTATCGCGCAGGTCGCGCTCTCACTCGGTGCTGACGGGCTGCTGCTGGCGACACGGGAAATCGCCGTTTTCGCTGTCCCGCCTGCCGTCCCGGTGAAGAACGTCACCGGTGCGGGGGATGCGCTGCTCGCGGGCCTGGCCTACGCGCTGGAGCGCAACCTGCTCCTCGCCGAACATGCGCGCTGGGGTGTCGCCGTCGGCACCGCTTCAGCAATGCACGAAGGCGTCGGCATCGTCACACGCGAGAGCGTGGAACAAGTCTACGCAAGAACAACAGTTGAAGTGCAACACCCGAATCATGATTCATGATTCATCATCGCATACATCTCAATAAGGAGAGGAACTATGTCGGACAAAATACGTTGGGGACTTTTATCAACCGCGCGGATCAACCGGGCGCTGATTCCGCCGATTCGTCAAGCGGAGCGGAGCGAGCTGGTCGCGGTTGCCAGCCGCAGCCTGGACAAGGCGCAGGCTTACGCAAAGGAGTGGGACATTCCCACCGCATACGGCAGCTACGAAGCCCTGCTCGCCGACCCAAACATCGACGCCGTCTACATCTCATTGCCGAACACGCTACACTGCGAGTGGACGGTGAAGGCCGCCGAAGCCGGGAAGCACGTCCTGTGCGAAAAACCGATTGTGCCCACGCTTGCCGAACTCGACCGGGTCGAGGCGGCAGCAAAGGCCAACAATGTCACCATCTTCGAGGCGTTCATGTACCTGCACCATCCACAGACACGCAAAGTACAGGCGCTGGTGCGCGAAGGGAAAGTCGGGCAGGTGCAACTCGTCACCAGTTGGTTCAGCTTCTACCTGCCGCCGGAACAATCGACCAACATCCGCCTGAACCCGGAACTGGCGGGTGGGTCGCTGTGGGACGTGGGCGTCTATCCCAACAGCATGGTCATTGCGATGCTCGGCGCAGCGCCCGTCGAAGTGTGGGCGCAGCAGACCATCGGCGAAACTGGCGTCGAAGTTACGTTACTCGGTCAAATGCGGTTTGCGGACGGGCCAGTGGCGCAGATTGCGTCCAGCTTCCGCATGCCGTTCCGTTGGGGGACGGAGATCATCGGCGATGCGGGCATCCTCACCATCCACAGCCCGTGGAAGCCCGGCTCGGACGGGGAAGATACTCATGTCACCTTCACTCCACGCGACGGCGATCCGGAGACGCTCACCTTCCCCGCCGTCGATCCCTATCTGTGCGAGGTCCAGGCTATGGAAGCCTGCATTCTCGACGGGGCAGAACCCGTCGTCCCGCTGAGCATGAGCCGCGATTTCCTGCGGAGTGTGATGGCACTGTACAAATCGGCGGAATCGGGGAAACCAACACAACTGTAGGTCGGGCGTCCCGTCCAACATCGGACCAGAGATTCGATCTACTTTATGCAACAACAAAGCAAAATCCGCGAGAAAATCGACGAACTGCTCCGGTTCCTACCGCTGTTCGAGGAAGCGGGGCGGTCGTTCGTCACACAGTGGGCGGGAGGCAGAACCACGGCAGATGGCGCGATCACCATGCCCTACCCCATCTACGCCGAAGATGTCGGGGAGTTTT
>JBJYXQ010000706.1:3656-5293 GCA_046260035.1 Anaerolineae bacterium | reverse complement strand
AAGAAGCAAACGGTAGCCAGTAGACGGAAGACGAGTAGAGAACCTGTCTAACGTTTACTGTCTACCACTTTAGAGAGGACAACAATGCAAAAACGAAATGGTCTGAGTTGGTTACGAGGTACAAAGAAGAACGCTGACGAGACAGCGAAAAGAGTCGCACAGGCTTACGGGCGACGACCGAAGCAGCCCCACAAACGTGAGGTCATCATCAAGGACGAAACACAGATCGCGGGCATCCGCAAAAGCTGCCATCTGACCCACGACATCTTGGATGCCATTACCGATCGCATCGTCCCCGGCATCACGACCGAGCAGATCAACACGTGGGTGCATGAGATGACCCTCGCGCACGGGGCGACACCTGCGCCGCTGAACTATCGTGGCTTTCCGAAAAGCGTCTGTACTTCGATCAACGAGGTCATCTGCCACGGCATTCCCAGCCCCAATCGGATTTTACAGGATGGCGACATCCTCAATATCGATGTCACCTCCATTCTTGACGGCTACTACGGCGATTCCAGCCGTATGTTTTTGATCGGCGAGGTCGCCCCGGAGGCGCGCAAGCTGGTGCAGGTAACGCGCGAATGTATGGAGTTGGGCATCGCGCAGGTGAAGCCGGGGAACCGCCTCGGCGACATAGGGCACGCCATCCAACAGCATGCCGAAAGTTACGGCTACTCCGTCGTGCGCGCTTTCGTGGGACATGGAACAGGCATCAACTTCCACGAGGCTCCGGATGTCCTGCACTACGGCGTGCCGCACACCGGCGTGGAGCTAGTTCCTGGCATGGTGTTCACCATCGAGCCGATGATCAACATAGGGGATTACCAGGTGCGAACGTTGAGTGACGGATGGACCGCCGTCACCGTCGACGGTTCACTCTCCGCCCAGTGGGAACACACGGTTCTCGTCACCGAGGATGGCGTCGAGGTTCTGACCGCTTGACGTGAAGCGTGATGCGTGATGAATTGTGTATCACGCATCACGGACCCTCAAAATCCTAATTCGCGCAGGCGACCATCGCGATCGCGCCACTGTGGCTGTACCTTGACCCACAGCTCCAGATAGACCTTCCCGCCGATGAAACGCTCTAGCTCCCCACGAGCTGCTGTGCCGATCTGCTTAAGGCGATGGCCTTGCTTGCCGATGACAATCGGCTTCTGCGACTCGCGCTCCACCCAGATCGTCGCCGATACGTAAAGCACGCCGTTATCGCGTTCGTGGTAGTCTTCCACGAAGACCGCGGCCGCGTGCGGGACTTCCTGGTGCGTGTAACGCAGCATCGCCTCGCGGATCAGCTCCGCCGCGACCTGGTGCTCCGTCTGGTCGGTGACCTGATCGCCGGGATAGTAGCGCGGGCCTTCCGGCAAAAATCGCAGAATATGCTCCTGCAGCAGCTCAAGGTTCATCCCCTCGAGCGCGCTCGTAGGGATCGAGTCAGCGTAATCGGGCAATAGCGCCCAGTAGTTCGCAATCCGCGACTCAGCCTGCTCTATCGCCAGCGCATCCATCTTGTTGAGGACAAAGATCACGGGGCGCTTCACCGCGCGGGCCGCGAGCAACTGCGCGATATGCTCATCCTCTTCCCGTGGCGCAACCGCCACATCGACGACGAAGAGCACCACATCGGCATTGGG
>JBJYXQ010000706.1:0-3556 GCA_046260035.1 Anaerolineae bacterium | reverse complement strand
CATCATCGCGCAAAGCGGGGTCTTTCATATCTTTTTCTTCCAACTGCCATTCTCCTTAATATCGTGACGCAAGCACCCTTGCGAAGATCATTCCCCTTTAACCAAATAGATGGCCGGCAGACCGACCAGCGTTGTCGCCCCTTTGACAAGGACATTGGCCCAGAAAATCGACCAGACCACGGCATTCGGCAGCACGCCACCAAACGCCATCCAACAGAACACCAAGCTGTCCAACGGCACGCTGAAACTATTGCTGAGCAGCACGCGCACCCACTGGTAACGCCGTGTCACCCGCGTCACCCACAGGTGATAGACCTCCGTATCCAACAACTCGCTGACTACCTCGGCGACGATGCTGGCGATGACGATCCGCCACACCGGTGAGAGCACACCTGCGAACGCCTCTTGCAGCGGCCATGTCGGGTCCGCCGGCAGCACGCTCAGCAAGGCAAAGTAGGCTGCCATAATCACGTTGATCACGGCTGCCGCGATGACGAGCGTCCGTGCCGCCGTGCGTCCGAGCAGCTTGTGAACCATGTCCCTCAACGTGAACGTGAAGGGGTAGATGAACGTCCCGCCATCAATGCTGAAGCCCGCCACCAACGCGATTTTTAGGCTACCGATGTCGGCGAGGATTTGCGCCGCGATGTAGGCCGCCACGACCAATACACCAGCTCGCGCCACCCCGATCTCTCGAACTTGCGGCACTTCTCGCGCCGCTTTTTGCATTCCTTCCACTCAGAATTCCACCAGTTACAATTGTGGCCTAAAGGCCTCGCCCTCAAAAAAGCCGCTTCAACGGCAAGATAACACACAAAACCGCTTGGCTTTGGCTTATGAGAGTGATTAAAATAAGATCCTGCGAAAACCAGTATACCACATTCACAAGTTAGCGGTTAGTGTTATAATAGCCAATTATGGCAAAGAACAGGAAATTCTGGATACTCGTGGCCGCAGCGATTGCGATTATAGCGCTATTCCTTCTATCCAGCAGCCTCTCGACGGTAGAATTACTTCCTGGAAAACCGTTCCCTTGGGGCCTGTTTATGGCGAATCCGAGCGAGCCACTGGCTTACCCTCCGATGGGAGACGGCACGCTTCTGATCACCATCGTCAGAATTGCCATATTGATCTTGCTCCCTATCACCATCCTCTACATGATTTTTACCAAAGAAGGTCGCCGGCGGGCCGTGCGCATCCTGTTACAACTCCTGCTCTTCATGCTCCTGATGTCTTTTGTTATCGAAAGACAGACCGATCTCACCGGAACGTCACAGGAAGTAATGACCGGAATGTCCCCTCTGGAAGAGGCCCAGTTTGAACCTCCTCCAGAATTCGAGCCGGGTGATATGCGCGACCTCACGACGGCATTGAGTATAGGCGTGGCCGTGGTACTGACAGTCATTATCTTGACCACGCTCTACCTGCTTTGGCGGCGCAGACGCCTGGAACAAGATGACACCCTGACAGAACTGGCACGTGAGGCGCAGGAAGCCCTCGACGAGATTCAGACCGGGGGTAGCCTCAGGAATGCCGTCATCCGCTGTTACGTCGAAATGAGCCGCGTCATCAGTGAAAAACGCAATATCGAGCGTGGGATCACGGTAACAAGCCACGAATTCGAGGAAAACTTGGTCAAGGCGGGCCTGCCTAAAATGCCCGTTCAGGAACTTACACGTCTCTTTGAAGAGGCACGTTATGGCGATCACGACCCCGGTCCGACCGAAGAACAGCGCGCCGTCGCCTGTCTGTCATCCATCGTCACAGCCGTTGCGGAGCTTTCCCGATGAGTCAAACCCAGCCAGAAAACAGCCGTGCGGCTGACCTGATTAAGCGCTTTTGGTGGACGCCCCTCGTCGGCTTGCCGCTGGCAGTGTTGTTGGCGCTCGGTCTGCGCAATTTCGTCCGCGATGTGTTCGCACTACCACTTTCCTATATACTCTGGTTTGCAGGCATCATCTTCGATACCGTTCCGCAGATATGGTTTTGGACGGGGCTAGTCGTCATCGCGCTGGTCATCGCTATGCGCAGCCTGGACCGCGAGCGCCGCCCTCCGCCCCCCACGCCCGGGAAATCCTCACGCCCCGCGCGGGGTCGGATCGATGTTTGGGATGAGCGTGTCACTATGTTGTTAAAAGGTAGATATTCCAAGCATCGCTTCGGCTATTTCATCGGCAAGCTGATCCTGGATGTGTTGTCACACGAAGAACGTCTCAGTTTCAGAGAATTAGAACGCCGTCTCGAACAAGGCGACACGGATGTACCGCCAGTCGTGCGCGAGTATCTCTTCTCGCGCCTGCGACCAGGATACACCGATACCCGGCCCAGTTTCCTCACACGGCTCAAGCGCTTCTTCGGTCTGGAGAAGCCGCTGGCAACCCGCCTGAACACCGAGCTGGAAACCATCGTCAAATACTTAGAAGATCAACTGGAGGTTTAAGACTATGACCCTCGACATCGCACAAGTTGCCGAGCTAAGCGAGCGCGTGCTCAACGAAGTGGAGCGCGCTATCGTAGGCAAGCGGGAAGTTTTGGAACAGATCATGGCCGCCGTCCTCACCGCAGGCGGGCACGTGCTGCTGGAGGACTATCCCGGACTGGCAAAGACACTCATTGCCAACAGTTTCGCCACCGCCCTAGGCTTGACGTTCAAGCGCATCCAATTCACGCCTGACCTGTTGCCCGGCGACATCACCGGTGGCTACATCTACGACCGCACGCAGAACCAGTTCTCCCTGCGCAAGGGGCCGTTGTTCGCCAACATCATCCTCTCCGACGAGATCAACCGAGCCTCCCCTAAGACGCAATCGGCGCTACTCGAAGCCATGCAGGAATACCAGGTCACACTGGAAGGTGAGACAATGCGACTGCCGTCGCCCTTCATCGTGATTGCCAC
The DNA here is from genome assembly GCA_046260035.1 of Anaerolineae bacterium. Lineage (GTDB taxonomy): Bacteria > Chloroflexota > Anaerolineae > B4-G1 > SLSP01 > DSWT01. The sequence continues at coordinate 660 of JBJYXQ010000706.1, read as the reverse complement.
GCAAAACCCCATCGAATACGAGGGCACTTTTCCACTCCCCGAGGCCCAACTTGACCGCTTTATTATGAAACTGGCGATTGGCTATCCCGAACCCAAAGATGAACAGGAAATCCTGCGCCGCCGCCGCGAGCGCCGGCAGGATGATTTCTCATTGGAAGCAGTGATCGACAGCAAAACGCTTTTGGCGATGCGTGAAGCCATTGAGGATGTTCACGTAGACACCGATGTCGAGCGGTACATCGTCGAGCTCACACGGGCGACGCGAAGCCATCGCTATGTCGCCGTTGGCGCCAGCCCGCGCGGCGCGCTGGCGTTGCTCAAGCTATCGCGCACCTGGGCAGCGATGAAGGGACGCGGGTACGTGCTCCCCGATGACGTAAAATTATTCGCGTTGCCTGCATTGAGCCATCGCCTGATCCTGGAACCCGACCTCTGGACTGAGCGCCACGCTACCACGGAAGTGGTCACCGAACTACTGCGCCTGGTGCCAGTGCCGGTGATCCAAAGCTTCATGCGGCAGCCCTAACACACCACGGATTAAGGCATGCGAAGACTGCTATTCCTGAGCCTCCTGGTTTACGGGTTGATCATCGGCGGGTTAGTGACGTTGCACGGCAGCGCCGTGGCACTCGCTATGCCTCTGGTTGTCTACCTGATCGC
>JBJYXQ010000705.1:0-2648 GCA_046260035.1 Anaerolineae bacterium | reverse complement strand
CAGATAAATGGTCAGGCTCGGATAATTGAAGAAATGCGGGTTCAGGTCACCCGTTTTGAGGATATTGATCGCGGGATTGTACTGCGTCGGCTCGTCTGTGTGCGCGAGGTATGGCAATTCCATCCCAAAATCCAGCCGCCACAAGCGCAGAAAGAGCGCCACCGCCAAAATGGCGACCAAGAGTATCCACGTTCTACGTTTCTCAGAGGTAATCATAAGTCGTTAGCTTTCAGCAATCAGTCGTCAGCAGTTAACTTTCAGCTATCAACAACGAGCATCCGGTTTCCAGTATCCGGCTTCAGCTTCTCCGAAGCACCATCGTTACCACTTGCTTCAACTCTTCGATGCGCAGCAGCAACGCGAGGATGGCATACACGATCACACCAATGGCAACACCGCCGACGCTCTGCACGAGCGCCCCCTCCGGCGCGACGCGCATCCAGCCCCACAAGACCACCCCCATACCCACGGAGGCGAGCAAGACGCGCAGGGCCTGTCCCGCCAGACCACGCGCATCGAAGCCGCCGATGCGCCGGTAGATTAACACCAACAACACTATCATCTGCACGGTAAACGCCAACGCGCTCGCCAAGGCGAGACCGCCATGGGGTCCGCCGCCACCCAACGCGGTGAAGACCTGCGGTAGGGTCAACCCCAGGACCACGTTCAATGCCACGGAGAGCAGCGCCGCCAGCGCCGGGGTCCAGGTATCATGCATCGCGTAAAAGGCCCGCGCCAGCACCTCGATGGCCGAAAGCCCCACCAGTCCAAGTGCATAGAAGGTAAGCGCCCAGGCCACGGCCTGCGTCGACGTCGCATCGAACTCGCCGCGCTGGAACACGACCGCGATGATGGGCTGGCCCAACGCCATCAAGCCCACCGCCGCTGGCAGCGTCACCGCGACGATGACGCGCAGCATCAGCGTGAGGGTATTGCGCAACGCGTCGGTTTCGCCGCGCGCGGCCTGCGCCGCAAACGTCGGAAAGACCGCCGTCCCTACCGCTTGTGCGAACACGCCCTGCGGCAGCAAGGTGATCAACCAGGCATATTCCAGCGCCGCGATTGCCCCGGCCCCCAGACGTGACGCCAGGTTGCTGGTGACGAGCATGTTCACCTGCATCGCCGCCACGCCCAACACACGCGGGGCCATCAAACGCCCCACCTCGACCACGCCGGGATCGCCGCGCCCCACAATCGGCCAGTAGCGCGCGCCATAACGGGCGAGGCCCGGTACCTGTACCAACAGGTGAACGACTGCGCCGACGACCGTCCCAATCGCCGGGCCCATCGGGCCCAGGCCAGTCGAGCCACCCCAAATCCCGCCGCCGATGAGCGCCAGGTTATACAGAATCGGCGCTATCGCCGGGAGCAGAAAGTGCTGGTTCGCATTGAGCGTTCCCATCACCACGCCGCTGACACCGAAAATCGCCGTCGACAGCAGCATCACCCGCATCAACGCGGCACACTGCGCCTGCGTCTCTGCAGGGAGCGCTGGCGCCACCAGAACCCGTACCAGCCAGGGCGCAAGTAGGATACACAGCAGGCTCAACGGAACGAGGACGATCAGAAGAACGTTGATCACCGCCGAGGCCAGTTTCCACGCGGATTCGGTCTCGCCGCGCGCCAGCCGCCCGGTGAACAGCGGGATGAAAGCCGCACCAAGCGCGCCACCTGCCACAACGAAGAAGATCGCTTCGGGGATGCGCTGCGCCGCAACGTAGGCATCCATTGACGCGCCTGTGCCAAAGTAGTGCCCGAAAACGATTTGCCGCACCACACCCAGCACGCGACTGACAGCAAACGCCGCCATCACCAGGATGGCGGCCCGCGCAACGTGTCTCTGTGTCTTTTCCACAGTCTGTGTCTTTTCCATAGAGGGAGATTATACTCGATTTTGCATATCTTTGCGAAGGTCTTCGCAAAGGTGCCGAGATTTTACCAGGGATAGGACTTCAATTCCTCAGCCAGCGCCACCGGACCGCCGAAGGTTTTCCCGGCTTCGGACAAAGCATAGACCATCGCATCGGGCTGAGTATAGTAGTGGATGAGCACCAACCGCCCTACCCCCGCCCGCGCCGCGAGTGCACCCGCCGCTCCGGGCCGGGTATGCGCCCTGTCCGAATCCGTCGCTTCGTGGAAGAGCAATGTCGCGTCCTGCGCCAACTGCTCCACCTCTGGGCAAGGGAAGGTATCGCTCGAGTAGACGAAGGCACGAGATGTTCCACGCAAGGCAAAGCGCACAGCAACAGACGGGATCGAATGTTGAGCAGGCGCTGCCGTCACGGTAAACTCGTCATCCTCTGCCACCAGCGCGCCGACTTCCGGCGTAATCTCGTGGTACGCAAGGGATAGGCTCGAGACCCAGCTCTGACTTTCAAACAACGCAACCATCCCCCGCACCAAAGACAACACCTCAGGACGCGCATAAATCGACAGGGGTTCGGAACGAGGCTCACCGTTTGCCAGCATGAACAATCCAAGCAAATACGCAGGCAAGCCGTATACGTGATCCGGGTGAAAATGGGTGATGATGATGCCACGCACCGCCAGGGGATCGAGACCAGCGCGTTGCAAACGCCCGATGGGGCCATCGGCACAGTCGACCAGCCAGTAGCCGTTGCTTCCAACCACAGCCAAATACGAGTTGG
>JBJYXQ010000704.1:0-5131 GCA_046260035.1 Anaerolineae bacterium | reverse complement strand
GTCGGGGCGGGCGGATTTGAACCGCCGACCTCACGGACCCAAACCGTGCGCGCTAACCAAGCTGCGCTACGCCCCGGACACCTTGAGTTATACCCGATTTGGCGCTTTCGTCAAGGCCGGCTTCACCTATCAAGGCACCCAAGAGAGACGCTGGTTCTCCCATCCTGGCAACGAGGGACCGAGGTCGAGGATGCGCTGCACGTTCTGCCCATCTAATTGCATCACGTAGATGGCCCAGTTGCCATCGCGATTACTCACGAAGCCAATATGCCCGCCGTCTGGTGACCAAACGGGCAATCCTTCGTCCGATGCATCGAACGTCAATTGCTGTACGCCACCCTGCGGATCTAGCAAGATGATGTCCCAGTTACCGGTGACGTTAGCCATGTACGCCAACATGTTACCCCCTGGTGCCCAACTGACAGCACTGTCATCCTGGCTGCCGGTGAGCCGTGTGCCGGGCTGATCGTCGTCGGGGTTGTCGAGGATGATGCCGCATAGGTCGGAGGCGTCGCAGCCGGTGTAGGCCAGCAATCCCGATGCGCCCCACGCGGGTCCCCATCCCGCAGCTAATCGACGCGGTTCGCCGGAGCCGTCGGTGTTGGCGATGTAGATCGACCACACACTATCGACGGCGGCGTAGGCCACGCGGCGGCTATCAGGCGAGAGCGCGGGCCAGGCCTGTCCCAATGGTGCAAGCAGTTGCAGCGGAACGCCTTCTTCTGGCAACACCATCTTCACCCCACCTGCGATTTTGTCGCGGTAGGCCAGACGACCCGTGTTCAACTCCCACCAGGGCTGGTCGGCTCCGGTGGCGGCACGCAGGATGCGTCCATCGGCGTAGAGTGCGTAGAGATCGTAGATATCGGTTGTGCTGTTGTAAACGGGATAGGCCAGCCGTCCGTACGTAAAGCCGGGGATCGGTTGCGGGGTCAGGTGCGGCGTTGTTCCCTCCAGGGGGGTCGGTGTGGCGATGAGACAGATTTGCGCCGCGTCTGCGCGCTTTTGATCGATAGTGGGATCGGCGTACATACGCAATGCTTGCGTGTACTGCATCTCTGCCGGGCACATCTCACCTTGTTCAGCGAAGTAATCGGCATAGGCCAGATAGGCCCGGTAAACACGCTGCGCCACATCTTTGTAGTCGGGATTGGTGGCGTAAAGGGCTTCAAAGCGGTCGATGCACAATTCCCAATCCACACCCCAATAGTTGAGCGCGTCCAGGTAGCGCGCCGCCAGGTTACGCTGGTTGACTGCATTGGCATCCAATGGGCGCAAAGCGATGGCCTGATCCAGGTAAGAGATGCCGACTTCAAGCGCTTCCTCTTCCAGGAATGCGATCCCGGCGTTATACAGGCTGGTAAAGAGCATCTCTTCGACCGCTTCAGGTTCGTAATCGGGATCGAGGGCGCGCAGTTGGGTCAGCGTGCGGGCTGTTGTTACCCATTCACTGGCTTCGAATGAGGTGCGAGCTTGATCGAGGAGTTGTTCCGCCAGAGAGGTGACGGCTTCGAGGGTGGGGGTGGGCTTGATCGCCAAGCGCGCGCGTGCTTCGGTGAGTCCTTGTTCTGCCAGGGCATGCTGAGGATCAAGTTGCAGCACGTACTGGAACTCCGCCACTGCGCGCTCGAAACGCCCCTCGTTGAGTGCCTCCAGTCCTGCGGTGTAGTGCTCTTGCACGACGTTTTGCCGTGCCGTTTGCCGGTCGCGCTCGCCATAGTACAGTCCTGCGTACGCTGCTGCTGCCAGCACGCCGGAGAAGATCACCAGAGCGAGTAGGATGACGAGGAGTCGTCTCCATAGATTCGATGTGATCCGCAGGTGAGGACGTGGCCTTTCTTGCTTTGCAGGACGTGATGTTTCTTGTTTTGTGGGCCGCGGCTGTTCCACCGGCTGTGGCTGCTCCACTGGTTGTGGCGATGCCTGCTTCTCACGCTTAGCAAAACGCGGTATAGCGGGTAGTTTGAGGTGCGGTAGCTTACGTTGACGTCGCTTCTTTTCCGGGAGCAGGGTAGCGCCGCAGTTTGGACATAACAGACCCGCCGTCTCGGGAAGTTCGTAGCCGCAGTTTTTGCAGTGTGCCATACTTCAGAATTTAATCCCAGTGGAATTCTTCGAGGGATAATCCACCGATAAACTCGCGTAGCAAGGAGTTTTCCGGCACCTGTGTCGTCGACACCGGGAGGAACCACTGCAGGAATGCAAGCAGCCGCTTAGCTTCGACCCACTGCCGTGAATCGCGATCCACCTGGAGCAACAGCGGTTCGGCGAACGGTTTGAGGACGGAAAGCTCGTACACCAGCGCCGAGTTGAACATCACGTCGGCGTTTTCCTGGTAGGGGAAGATGTAGCGCTTTTCGCCCCGGCGCACGCTTTCCCAACGGGCGATGGTTTCCGCCGCGCTGTAGCCCCGCGTACGCGCGTCGCGAGTGATGCGCCGGATTAAACGACTATCGGTTGTTGGGACGCGATTGTGGCGATCGAGATTGAGTTGCGTCAACGCGGAGACATAGACGTGGTAAAGTGTCTCGGGCGGGAGCGCGTAAACCAATCTGGGGTCCAGCCCGTGAATGCCTTCCACAATGATGATATGATCCGGTCTCAATTTCACGGTGCGCCCCGGCTCACGTTGACCGGTGAAAAAATTGAATTTAGGTAGTTGGACGACATCGCCCCGCAAGAGTGCCTGGAGGTTGGCGTTAAAGAAGCCAATGTCGACAGCTTCAAGGGCTTCGAAATCGTAGTCGCCGTTTTCATCGCGCGGAGTATCTTCGCGGTTGATGAAGTAGCTGTCCAATTCCAGCGCAAAGGGACGCAGACCATGGGCTAGCAACTGCACGCCCAATCGTTTGGCAAAGGTGGTCTTCCCTGAAGAGGATGGCCCGGCTATCAGCACGACCCGCACGTGCTTGCGGCGTTCCCAAATCTGGCGCGCGATGTCGACGATGCGGTGTTCGTGGAGGGCTTCGGAGACCAAAATCGTTTTGCGCAATTCATTGCGAGTAATGATGGCGTTCAACTCACCAACGTTCTCTGTGCCCAGCAAGCGCAGCCATCGACCATAGTCGCGGAAGACGCTGAGCAGTTGGGGATCCTGCTGGGTAGGTTGCAGTTCCCTGGGTTCATGCCGCCGAGGAAACTGCAGGATAAACCCATCTTCCCAACACAACAACCGGAAATATTCCAGGTAGCCGGTAGAAGGGACCATGTAGCCGTGGAAGTAATCCTGGTATTCGTCCAGAATGTACCATTGGAGGTAGTCTTTTTTGTTGCGATCCCGTCCCTGGAACAGTTGCACTTTGTCCATCTCGTTGCGGCTTTGGAAGATGGCTAGTGCTTCTTCCAGCGGGATACTGTTGCGCGCAATGGGGATATCGGCCGCGACCATGCGCCGCATCTCTTCGGAAAGGGCATCCAGTTCGTCCGGGGTGAGAGGTTCACGGTTACGCACCTCGCAGAAATATCCACCAAATGGCAGTGAGTGATCGACGAAGATTTCCACGCCAGGCAAAACGCACTGCGCTGCCGCCATCATCAAAAAGGAAAGGGAGCGCCGATAAATTCGTACCCCATCGGAGTGCGCCAGATCGATCGGCTCTACATCGCTATCGTGCTTGAGAGCATAGCTTAACTCCCGCAGATGCCCATTCACTAGCGCTGCAATAAGTGGTGCTTTGGGGTTGGGAAATGCGACTTTGAGAAACGTTTCAACCGTTGTCCCTACCGATCCTTCAAAGGTACGGTTGTCGGGCAACGTTACGTGTACGGTGGTACGCGGCTGTGCCGGTCTCACCTCTATCTCGCGCATAACACCTCCCTATTCTGTCATGCATAAAATGTAAAACGTCGGGCATAAATCTCTCACATTTCACGCACTACGTTCTACATGGCGGTGAGTATACCGGTTTCGGGCATTTTGTAAAGGTATGATGCATCTCAGAAAGACAAATTTCCTCGGAAATTCTTAGAAAAACCCTTGAAAAAGCGCCCTTATTGTGCTATTATAGGGCCTAGTCCAAGGAGTCTTACACAGCGAGCAAAAATGTATCCAGATAGCGAAATTCTTTTTCCACCCCGTTGCATTCAACAATTGCGTGATCTTCGTGGTCCTCAGTGGCAGCATTTAATTGAGCGGATAGCGTTTTTGCCGCACCACTATGAGGAAGTACTGGCGTTTGGCTTGATGATGATCAAGCTTGGCAGTTGTTTGACTTGTGATCTCGATAGTTATCGGGCATCACTGGGTTGCTGTACCTGTGCCCGGCGCACGGTTAGCGGTTTCAAAGGGGATGATGATGCCTTGCTTGAGCTTTACGAGCGCGCTCTCGCAGATGTCCAATCCTACCTCAGCAAAGAGCAGCCGCTCTCAGTCACATTGCTGCTCGGAGAAAAAGCGCCCTCGCCCACAGATCGGTAAATCCTATATATAGGCTATGGTCCGCCGATTCTGGCCCATTCTGGCACTGCTGATACTCGTCGTGGTGGCGGGCATTGTCTGGTTGTTCCCCAACCCGCGTGCCCGGCTTTTCTCCATAACTGGTGAGGAACGTTTGCTTCCCCAACTGCGCGGCCTGGTGCAGTGGGCCTTTCGTTGGACGCGACCGTTGCCCCAAACGGCCGACGATGTCGCCGTCGCCCATACCGATTTGCCCCCGTTTGGCGTGAATACCTTCCTGGAGCAGGAAGTCGAGCCGGAAAAGCGTGCCCAATCGCTACAGATGATCGCCGATGCTGGCTTCCACTGGATCCGCCAGTCGTTCCCTTGGTACGACATTGAAATCCACGGCAAGGGCGATTTTGAAGATCGCCGCCACGAACCCTATCGCTCCGCATGGGATAAATATGACAACATCGTTGAGCTGACCGAGCAGTATGGGCTGGCGATCATTGCTCGCTTGGAAGCGCCGCCGGAGTGGAGTCGCCACGATGGGGCAGCGCGCGGTGCATTTGGCCCGCCGGACGATGTCACAGACTACGTCGATTATGTCGGCGCTGTGGTAGAACGGTATCGTGGGCGTATCCGTTTCTACCAGATCTGGAACGAGCCGAATATCTATCCCGAATGGGGCAACCAGCCGGTTGATCCCGAAGCGTATACGGAGTTGCTGTGCCTGGCTTATGCCCGCATCAA
>JBJYXQ010000703.1:4896-6361 GCA_046260035.1 Anaerolineae bacterium | reverse complement strand
CCGCGCACAAGCCTGAATTCTACCACACCCCGCTTTCTTGTCAAGGCAACGAGCAGACAACGATTCACGAACTAATTTGACGAATGTAGGGAATAGATATACTCTTCGTATGAATGTGCCTTACGCAGTTTATATGAGGATTGTGTGTACCCCTGCAAGGACTTGAACCTTGATAACAGGTTTAGGAAACCTGCGTTCTATCCGATTGAACTACAGGGGCAACGGCAACATTATAACACGATTGATAAAGACCACAAAAGTTTCAACATACACTATACGCTTTCGCAATCCACGCCGAAAAGGAGAATCGATGAAAACCTATCATGCCATCGAATGGTTGGAGGAAGGGAAATTACGCCTGATCGATCAGCGCCAGTTGCCACAAAAACTAACGTATTGCGATTATACAGATTATCACGAAGTTGCGACCGCCATTCGCGAGATGGTCGTGCGCGGCGCGCCCGCAATCGGGATCACCGCAGGTTACGGGATGGCGCTGGCAGCTTTCCACAGTTCCGCCGGTGATACAGAAGCATTGCGCGCAGTATTACAGACTGCCGATGCTGTGTTGCGAGCAGCACGCCCGACCGCCGTTAACCTTTTCTGGGCATTAGATCGAGTGATGCAACGTATAAAAGATCCAGCACTAGACTCAGTTGCGACTATCCGTGACGCGGTGCTGTCAGAGGCCCACGCAATCTACGCTTTCGAAAAAGCGTCCAACTTCAACATCGGGCAAAATGCATTACAGTTAGTGCCGGATCACGCGCGCATCATCCACCACTGCAACACGGGGCCATTAGCAACCGGGGAATACGGGACCGCATTGCGGGTCATCACCGCTGCGCACGAGGCAGGAAAAGATGTACTCGCTTACGTCGACGAGACCCGCCCACGCTTGCAAGGTGCGCGCCTTACAGCCTGGGAACTGGAACAGTGGGAAGTACCCTACACCATCATCGTCGATGGGGCCGCAGCACACATTATGCGCACGATCGGCATCGACTTGTGCGTGGTTGGCTGTGATCGCATTGCCGCCAACGGTGATACAGCAAACAAAATCGGGACGTACACTCTAGCGCTGGCAGCGAAGGCGCATAACGTGCCCTTCTATGTTGTTGGCCCCACCAGCACAATTGACATGACATTGACAACCGGGGACGAAATCGCGATTGAGCAACGGCCCGCTGAGGAGATTACGCGTTTCGAGACTTGCCAGATTGCCCCTGAAGGCGCACCCGCCACCAACCTGGCCTTTGATGTGACACCCGCAGCGTACATCACGGCGATCATCACTGAGCGTGGTGTTGTTTATCCGCCGTTCGACGAAAACCTCGACCGCTTAATGAGAACTCATCAAAATGCTTGAGCTATAGTACCAGCCTCCTATTGTAATCGCTGCGCGAATGGGTTAGAATAATGATAGGTTTTATGCTAGGAGGTGTGCACATGGTTTATCTGCCAA
>JBJYXQ010000703.1:0-4796 GCA_046260035.1 Anaerolineae bacterium | reverse complement strand
GTTAGAATAATGATAGGTTTTATGCTAGGAGGTGTGCACATGGTTTATCTGCCAAGAGAAGAGGGACAAGGTTTGACTGAGTACGGCCTGATCCTGGTCTTGATCGCAGTCGTTGTCGTAGCAGCATTGGTGCTGCTCGGTCCCGAAGTTGCCGATATGTATGATCGCCTTAGAGAATCACTCGAGTCATTCTTGGGATGACCAGGATTCAGCCAGCGATATAACGCGCTCCGTTTTTTCAGACGGAGCGCATTTTTTATTCCCCTAACCAAAGACTCTGATAAATCTCCCATTCGCGCGCATCCGTCTCCCAGTAGGGATAAATCGCCACTCCGGTAACAACGTCTGCCCACGTCGCCCAATCATTAAGGCCATCGATCGTTCCGCGCAAACCGTTGCGCATGTTTTCTGCTCCAGGTTTGTGTGTAGGAGTAATCTCTTCAGACGTAGGAATGCCGATGAAAAGCCGCACGTCACTGTAGACCAACGCGCGACTGAGCGCGATGATCTGAAATTTGGTCCAGTAGCGATACAATCCAGAAGTAGGCATTGCGCTATCGTAAACCATTACGGCAATTTCGTCCACACGCTGAGCCAGTTTTTGATAATAGGATGTGCGCCAGCTCCACTGCCCTACAAGTGGCCACTTCATGGTGGGGAAAATCGGCCAGATGCGCCGTCCAGCGATAGAGAGTATGGCTTCGGAGTCGAGTGCCTCGCGTAATTCATCAAGCAGTGTCAGCACCGAGGTATCACCGTCCCAGACGGGTTCAGGATCGACGTGCAATCCGTCGAAACCCGCATCTTGCACGAGAGTAGCACAGAAGTCTACGGTCTCGTGCCGGATAGCGCGACTATCGAGGTTCATCACATCGAGCGGCAGCCCGATCCATGCCTGCACAACAAGATCAGGCGCAAAGCCCTTCAACGTGGTAATGAATTCTTCCGCGTAAGCATAGGTGGGACTGAATACTCCCTCTGGCTTGTAGTAGCTCGCGTAGACGTAAATCGTGGTGATTTGCCGTTCGGCCAAGTCTATCGCGAGCGCCATCACCTCGTCGGCTAGATGCGGTTGATTGACCCATTCAGCACCGAGCCACGCTGCATTACTCCCCTTGTTGAAATGCGCACCGGTGTAGTTCGACTTGGGGCGGTAAATACACCCCCGGCCAAACACAATCAGCCATAACACTACAAGAGCACCTAAACGCCAAAGCGTATTTGTGCGGCGAGAGAGGATGCGTTTTTGAGGGCGTTTGCTGCCCTTTGTCTTCGTCACGGCTCCACCAGATAGATATTCACCTTGCCGCCGTGATCTGAGGCGTAGAGGATACGGGTTCCGTCCCAACTCCACGTGGGATGGCAATGGCTGCTCTGCGTGTGCCAGGACGTCTGGTGATGACACAGTATGGAGAGTTTCGCCTCATCTCCGGAGATGTCAATCAGCACCAGATCATCTACGTCATCACCAACCAGGATCGTATTGTCAGGATTGGCGTGATAATGGTTGCAGTAAAAGGGCATATCTACGCGACGAACAACATTGCCATAACGGTCGGCCAGACCGATGAAGGGCACCAGCGTGTTCTCATTGACTGAAATGTCGGTTGCCACGGCCTGCGTGCGGCTGGAGGTGATCGTACCATCGTGACCCGGTCCACGATCATCGAAGAAGATGCGGCTGGGACAGCCGTCCGAATCTTGTGTCCAGAACTCGTGGCCGATGGAGTCGTATTCCTCCTGGCGGTAACACGGCCTTGCCTCCCGCGAGACGAAATCAAGAATCCAGATGCGCTGTGTGACCAAATTCCACGGGCCTTCGTGGCAGAAGGTCGCCAGCGTGCTGTCATCGGGGCAGAACTGGAAATGACCGAGCCAATGCGTATCCTTGTAGACGTCGAACGCCCCACTACCGTCGAGATAGGCTAACGTCACACGCCCATCCTTGATACGGTAAAAACTCTCCTTGAAACCGGTGTAGTTCGGCCCACGCGGCGCTTCAACCTTCTCGTTGCGCGTGAAGGCAATGTAACGCCGGTTGGCAGAAATCGACGGCGCCCCCACGCTGAAATTGCCGGTCTCTTTGTAGACATCGGAAATCTCGCCGGTCTCCGCGTTGAGTTGCTTGATCTGGTTGCCCGTTGTGTAAACGATAAGACGGCTGTCCGGCGTCTTGGTTACGCCACCGACGGAGTATGGCTCGTCGGTCAACTGCGTGATGACGCCCGTGCCCAAATCCATACGAAAAATGTTATAGCGTGGAGAGTCCTCCGGGCGTTTATCTTCATCCGAAGCCCGATCAGATACAAAGACGATCTCGTTCTTGACACTATCAAACGAGTTCTCCGTAAAGTACAAATGGACATTGTTACCGGTCGTCGTCAGCTGCCGGATCGTCCGTCCGGTTTTCTCGTCCGTGAATTCACGTATTTCAGATTGCCATGTATCACCGATCATAACACTCCACCTTACTCTGCTGGCCCTTTGTTGAGGAAGACAGGCGCTAGCATTTGCTCGACAGGGGTATAACGGTCGGTTAGCAGTACAGCGACATCCTCGGCTAACAGCGTGCTCACCTCTTCCTCTGATAACAGCCATTGTCGCCACAATGAATCGCTGCCAAAGGCGTCCATGTCTAGCGGTGTATCCGTTCCGACAATGACGATGGTGTTGCGTGACGCCTCGCGCCATTCCGCATTCGTCGGGGCAATGTAAACATAGGCGAATGTCTGCTGCAGCGTGTGGACGTAAGCGCGCAAGAAGCGCCCGTAAGCCCCATCAATAATATTGACCATATAGAGCCCGTCAGGTTCCAACCAAGCGTGGACACGCTCATTGAATCCCTGTGTCGTGAGATGATAGGGAACGGAAAAGTCATTGAAGGCATCGCCCATAATCAGATCGTAGCGTTCGGTTGGCTCACGGTGCAAGAACATCCGCGCGTCCTCGTTGTAGCTAGTGATGCGCGTATTACGCGATAGTCCAAGATGATTATACGCCACCTCGGTCACACCAGGATCAATCTCAATCACATCGAGGATGCTATCGGGGTAAATCACTTCCATATACTTGGGGAAAGTGTATCCTCCGCCACCGATGAAGAGCGTGCGTAGTGCATCATGGTTCGCGGCTTGGTAAGCCGTCAGTTCGGCATATACCTTCTCATAGCCATACACCAGCTTCGTGGGGTTATTGAGAGAGGTGTAACTGTGGACAAGACGGTCGAGAATCAAGGTGCGTACGGTCTCGCCACCTTTGTCTTCTTCCTTAACCTTGATGCAGAAGTAGTTAGTCTCGTACAAACACGGTCCCGCAAGCCAACCTTGCTGGCCGGCCCACACTGCACCACCGATCAAGAGCGGCAGCGCAAGTGCAGCGCCCCACCAGCGACGTCCCAGTAGAAAGAGTAGCCCCAGAAGCACCAACAGGATCGCCACACCGAGTACGATCATATACGTCCCGAACTGCGAGATGAGCCAGAATCCTGTAAGGAACGTCCCTGCGATACTACCGACAGAGCCGAAAGCGTAGATTTGCCCCACCGTGCGGCCCGCGCGAGAGAGATCGTGCATGGCCAATTTGACCACGATCGGCGAAACCGTCCCCAAAATCGTGCAGGGGATGAAAAAGAGCGCAGCAATGAGCGTCAGAATTTCTAAGATAAGCGGCCATTCAACATAGTCCATAGGACTGAGTTGGTCAATGGCGAGCACACCGAACGCGGTCAGTCCTGCCAGAAGGAACATCAATCCCAGCAGGCGTACCGATGCCCAGCGATCGGCCAGCCGCCCGCCGATATAGTTACCTAGGCTGATCCCTGCCAGGATCACGCCAATCACGCTTGTCCATGTGTAAAGCGATACGCCGACACTTGGTGCAATAATACGCCCGGCGACCAGCTCCAAAATCATAATGCAGCCGCTCGAAACAAAGACAATCAGATTGGGTCGCCAAAACCAAGGGCGAGATGGTTTTTCTTCCGTTGTTGTTTCTAGATCCATTAATTTTCCCTTTGTGATTAGATTAACTCGATTTTTCTATATCCACTGCCTCAACCACGACCTCACCATTATCCCACACCACAATTCCAGTTCCCATCGCTGGAATTGTGACGGTTCCACCAGGCGTAGTAAGCATAAGTGGTGCGGGCGTCAGCCCATGATAGGCAGCGACGTAACGTCCGCTCGTTGGGCTAGCAAAGAGCCAGGCACTTTCGGCACCGCAATCGAGCATCGCATCGCCAACCTCGATATGGCCAGTACGCGATTGACGCGCTATCGGGCTTTCGAGCATCGGCCAGCCGAGTTCGCCGTCCTGCGTCCAACGGCGTTTGAGTACCCAGGCCATCAAGTCTACCTCGATACCCAGCTTTTGTCCATCGCGGCTGTATTCAATCGTCCACAGGCGTTCGCCCTCGGCAGCGTAGGTGAATGGCGCTTCAGTCTCGTCCAGCAGCGCATCGGAAGCCACCGCCTGCCCAAAGGCGCGCCCATTGGGATAGGCAGCACGTTCGGCCACTTCAAGGTAAACACCACATTGCGGCTTGCCCTTATAGAACGCGCCGGGCCAACCCATCTCCCAGAAGCTCTTCTCCGGGCCGAGATAATTGTAGATTTCAAGAACGAGGTCACCCTCGCGCTCTACCAGGCGGATGGGTGCATCGCGGCCCATATCGGTGCGCGTAAGAGGCAACACGGCGAACAGAGCATTTCCACTTCCCACGATCACAACTTCGCCCGGCGGTACATCCGCCGGAAGCGATTCGATCCGCTGCTCACCCACCCAGATTTCATCCA
>JBJYXQ010000702.1:0-2312 GCA_046260035.1 Anaerolineae bacterium | reverse complement strand
CTGCTGGATTTCGACATCCCGCTACACCTGTCACACACCGTCAAACGCATCATCGGCAAGGACCGCGTCGAAGCCATCGAGTCGGTGGCAGTAGACGAGCGCTGGCAGCCGGTCCCTGGCACCGAGGAAATTATCCCATGCGACACGCTGCTGCTCTCCGTGGGTCTCATCCCGGAGAACGAGTTGTCGCTCAAGGCCGGTGTGATGCTCGATCCTCTCACCGGCGGGCCATATGTGGACGACGGTTTCCAGACGAACGTGCCCGGCGTCTACGCGGCGGGCAACGTCGTTCACGTCTACGATCTGGTCGATTGGGTCACGCAGGCAGGACTCGTTGCGGGAAAACAAGCAGCGCAGCAGATCACAGGTCACGCATCACGCATCACGCATTATATTCCGACGCAAGCCGGGGAGAACGTGCGTTACGTCGTACCGCACAAGGTCAACCCAGAAACGCTCACCGAGGACACCGTAATGCTCCAAATGCGGGTCACACAACCGTTGGAGCAGCCCGTGCGCGTCGAGGTCTACGACGGCGAGACACTGATCACGCGTAAGAACGAGCGTTACGCCCGCCCCGGCGAGATGGTCAACATCACCTTGCGCGGGCGCGATTACGACGCCGTGCGCCAGGCCAAATCGTTGACCGTCGCTGTGGTCCCCAGATAAGAACCCATGACACCCCCAAATCCTAAAATCGAGAACCTAATATCCGAAATCAGCGGACTGGAGCTGCCAGACGTATGGGGAGAGGGCGCGCTTTTTGCCTTTTCCGGCCTGGATGGGAACACGGACTCGCGCACAGGCTTTATGGCGACATTTGGTGCAGAAAAGTATGACTTCCTCTTCCACACACCGGAGCGCTTCATCCTCGAAATCCGCCCGCCCCAGGAAGGCGCGCATCACAGAGACATGGTCAAAGTTGCCACCGGGGATGTGCTCATCGTGGAAACGCCCGGCGGGTTGCTGTGCGTCACCTATGCTGCGTGGCACACACTCGTCGGTCTCTGTCCGGCGGGCACACACATCGAGCTAAAGCCGTTGGTTTGGCTAGACGAAGACAGCGCGCTATGGAATAGCGACGAACACGAATACTTCAGCGTCAGCAACGGGCAATTTGTTCTCAGCTATGGCTTAACCCAAGAAAAGGCCGAAGCGCGCGGTTATGCCGCGCGGAAAATGGACGTCGCAGATGTAATCAGAGCGCGCCTGGAAAGCTACAGCCATCTGCCAAAACTCTCCCACGGTGACGACCGTTTGCTGAAGAAGTGCTTCAGTGTGATGCGCGTCAACACGCTGGCACCGGAAGGTGTCATTGGCCAAACATGGTCCACACCGGATCGCATCCCGCACAAGCGGATGTGGTTGTGGGATTCCGTCTTTCACAGCCTGGTAATGAATCGTTTTGACCCGGAGGTCGCTTTCGACTTTCTCCTCTCGGTGCTCGATACCCAACGTGACGACGGGATGATCCCGCATTTCAGCGGCCCCGACGGACGCACATCGCGCATCACCCAGCCGCCCATCCTGGCCTGGGGCATGTGGGAAAACTACAATGCGCTCCAGGATAAAGCCAAACTCCACCAAGTCTTGCCCAAGCTCGAACGCTACCTGGAGTGGAATCTCCAGCACCGCGATCAGAACCACAACCATTTGCTGGAATGGTTCATCGAGGGCGACCCCTTGTGTCGCTCCGGCGAATCGGGGCTGGACAACTCGCCGCGCTTCGATGAGGCGATTCTGCTGGATGCCGTCGATTTCTCCACCTTCCAGGCGCGCGATATGGCTTACGTTGCGAAATTATGGCGTGCCCTCGGCGAACCGGAACACGCCGTCATGTGGGAGGAACGCGCTGCTGCCATGCGACACGCGATTCACACCCTGTTGTGGGATAACGAGAGCGGCTTCTACTACGACCGAGACTTCGATGGCCAGCTTTCGCCTGTCATGGCAGTGACGGGCTTTCTGCCGCTGCTGCTTGAGGATATTCCGGCGGATCGCGTCGACAGGCTCATCGGTCACCTCAAAGACCCGAACACCTTCAACACTGCCTTCCCAATCCCGAGCGTCGCTGTGAACGATCCACGCTGGTCCACCGATATGTGGCGCGGCGCGACGTGGATCAACCTGAATGTCCTTGTCATCCAAGGCCTGCGCCTCCACCAACATCACGCAGAAGGCGACTGGCTGGCCGATCTCACCATAAGCCACGTTGCCAAATACTACGAACGCTACGGCGTGCTCTTCGAGTTCTTCGACGCCAAAGATGAACGACCGCCCACGCAGTGCGACCGCAAAGGCCCGCACCAGGA
>JBJYXQ010000701.1:0-1961 GCA_046260035.1 Anaerolineae bacterium | reverse complement strand
AGATCGCCCCACGACGTCATCTCCAGCGCGTCGATATCGCCGCTGATGATGCTGGCGGCGTTCTCCGCGCGCGGATTCGGGAAGTGCGGCAGCACCACCAGACCGCCCTGCTTCTTGCACTGCCGCGCCCACTCGGTGAGTAGAATTTCGATGGGGTCGCCAATAGCGGATTCGTCCGGCCCGCCCGTCGTCATCGGCGCGATGATATGCCCGCGATAGCCCAGCAGCGAGATGTGACCCATCACGTGCTGGCGGTTCTCCGTGCCTACACGGACGAGATATTCCCCCTCCCCACCGGTTTCCTTCGATCCCCAGGTATTCTTGCCGTCGAAATCGCCGACGTTGGTCATCAACTCGCCCCATTGGCTCGCCAGCAGGTTGACGACGTTGACACCTTCGCCAGCGCCTTCTAGCAGCGCCGACATCGGCGAGAGAAAGTGGACGTGCGTGTCCGCCGTCACCCACCCGCGCTCGCGCCAGGGCAGTACCTTCTCAATCTCGATCCCGATCTCGGTCGTCTCCGCGGTCACCTCGACAACTTTTCGCACCGGGCGAATCTCGAAACCCTTCGAGACTTCGATATAAACTGTGCCCAGCGGCAGGTCGATGACTGTCTCGCCGGGAATATACGTGCACTGATGGAGGCCCCGGTGCGTGAAATCGACGCTGTAATCCTCAAACCACGATGGATTGACGATGCGGTGACGATCCACAGGCGCAAGGTATTCGTCCGCCTCCCCGTGGACGTGCAGTTTCACGGCGACGGGCTTGTGGTAATCCTTGTCCACCACCTTGAGCGTAACCCTCTGCGTTGCGGGCGCGATAGACCTGACAGGTTTTGTGAAACCTGTCAGGTCTTTCACCGAGAGTAACGTTCCATCCCACAAATGGAAATTCGCATCTGGATGCGCCGTATACTCGATCAACACCTCGCACTCCGACTTCTCCGGAACCTGGTTGTTGTACGAATCGCCCCATGTCGCGTTCGGATACACCAAGCGTGGAAGCGCCGAGATGACCTGCCCCATATCCAACTGAATCTGTTCGAGCAAGCCTTCTGCATCCAGATCAGCCTGGAACGCCACCCCTTCCGGCAGCGTAAGCACCGCCTTACGCCGGCTCCGCCAGCGCAGGGGGTGTTCGGAAGCCTCACCCGCCGCAATCGCAGAGACAACGATCACGCCAGAAACCGGCTCAAAGCGCACACCGACAATGGCCTTCTTTGGATGCGGATTCTCCCACGCCCAGAGCCAGTTATTCCACGGAGCATCATCCTCCGCGTCCACACGGGTTTGGGAACCACCCCAGTAGCGCGTCATCTGCTCGTGATGCGGGCGCCACGTGCTCGGTTTGTGCTGCGCCACAGCCTGGAAACAGTTCTCGCCCCACCCGCGTTGGAACGCGCCGATCTGATGGCGACGGCGAATTTCGATTCGCGCCTCCGTGCCATCCTCGTAGAGCAGCACGTAGTCGGCGGCGTGCTCGTTGAGCTGCCCTGATCCGCGCATCGGCGAGATAAAGCCGTCGGGTCCTGGCTCCACCGGTCGCACATCCGACGTGTGCATAAAGACGAACCAACGCGCCTGCGTCGGCGGTAGAGTCACGGAAACCGGTGCGTCGCTGACGACCACGACTTTTCCAACTTCGAAAGGAATGCCCCAGGCAACACAATCGCCACCAGGCGCATGCTGTACAGCCGCCGCCATCTCCGACGAAATGTCAGTGCCGTCCGATAAATCATCCAAATAGACATACCCCGCAAAAGGAACCGGCTTGAAATGCGGGGAAACGGGACCATCGATGATTGGTTTCATGGATACCCTCCTTATAACGCATTCATAGCCAAAATTGTACTTCCCGACACAATTTAGCGCAAATCGACGGTGGATAGTAGTGATGGTCGTCTTCAGTTGAGGATGGTCTTGTACCAGGACTATCGCATTTCAAGTTTCCCCCTCCCC
>JBJYXQ010000700.1:14361-18775 GCA_046260035.1 Anaerolineae bacterium | reverse complement strand
ACGCCGATCCTGATGCTGTACGCGCAGCCGTGGCGCGTCTGGGTGGGGCGCAACCGCTGCAAAAGCGGGAACTAAGTTCCCGACGGTGAGCCTGGATGTCTGTTACCTTCACACAACTGACGTCCCACCTCTGGGTGACGCAGAGCACGCTTTTTGCCACGAACAGCGGCATTTTCCTGTCCGGGGACGAGGTATGCCTGGTTGATCCGGGCATCGCACCGGAGACGATCAAGGCTATTGCCCGCTTTGTTGCAGATCAGGGTGCGACGCCGCGCGCGATTGTGCTTACCCACGCGCACTGGGATCACGTGCTGGGACCGGAGCACTTCCCCGATGTGCCGGTCATCGCGCACGACGGTTACCTCCGCGTCCTGCGCAAACACGGCGCGGATTTGTACCGGCAGATTGACGCCTGGGAGGTGCAGGCCCATATCCGCCGCCCACGCCCCTTCCTGCTCCCCAAACCCACGTATACCTTCGATGCCGCGTTGACGTTCACCCTCGGCGATATCCGTCTGCGTGTCTTCCATGCGCCGGGCCACGCGCCAGACCAGGCTGCCGTCTACCACGAGGAGAGTGGGACCCTCTGGGCCGCTGATACGCTCAGCGACATCGAAATTCCCCTCGTCCACAGCCTGAACGCTTATGAATGTACCCTGGCGCACCTGACGACGTTGGAACTTCGCGTGCTGATTCCCGGTCACGGTGCACCCACGACAGATGCCGATGAGATTCAGCGGCGGCTCGCGGAAGATCGTGCATACCTGGCGGCATTGCACGAGCGGGTTGCTGCGGCAGTGGCGGTAGGCCAAACGTTAGCAGAGACCGTCGATGTATGTGCTGAAATGCCGTTGCCTCGCCCTTGCGACGATCCCACCCCGCATACTTGGAACGTGGAGAGTGCTTACGCTGAACTAGGCGGGCAGGTTGAGGGGCCAGTAGGGTGGGAGAGAGAATGGTCGGCGTAAGGATGCAAGGGGCAGGATGCAGGAAGCAAGAGAATGGGAGTGAATTGTGACCGAGTTATCTTTGGAGCGCGTTGAGACTTATCGCGCGCGGACGTATCATCTGTTACCGGAATTGCGCCTGACGTCGGTGGAGGAGGCCATCGCCTTTGTCGAAGAACGTGGTTTTACCTACTTCTGGCCGATCAAGGGTGTGGAGATGCCGAGTTTGTGGGCTGGCGTCGCCGGAGACCGGCCGGTCGCCGACGAACACGATGATCCCGGACACAAGACATGGGGCTGGAAGGATGGCGCGCTCGACAAGAAGTGGTGGTACTATGCCAAGGTGCTGCGCAAGAAAGCGACGATGATCGCATTAGACATTGTCCCGTATTTTTACGCGCTCAGCGAAAACTACGGCGCCCCTGAAGAGGACTACCTTGACCAATACCGCCGCGGCGTGATGACGCAGGAGGCGAAGACGCTCTATGAGACGTTGTTGCGTGAGGGGGCGATGCATACGATTGCCCTGCGTAACGCCACGTTTATGACCAGCAAAGAATCCAGCTATCGCTTTAGTCGCGCATTGGACGAGCTCCAAGCTGATTTCAAGATTCTGCCGGTGGGCGTGGCGCAGGCCGGCACGTGGAACTACGCCTTTATCTACGACTGTGTCCACCGTCATTACCCTGATCTGCCGGAACGCGCGGGCGCCATCAAGATCGGCGAGGCGCAGCGGAAACTCGTCGAGTTGTACTTTCGCTCGGTGGGGGCGGCGCAGCTCAGGGACGTGGCGAAGATCTTCCAGTGGCGACGCGTGGATGTCGAAGGGGCGCTGCGTGCCCTGGTGGATGCCGGAACGCTTGTGAGCGGTCTGGTAATCCCCGGCCAAAAAGGCGACTGGTTTGCCTTGGTGGATTTGTAACCACGAATCTTGACGAAATCATAGGTATGAACCCCAGGGCAAGCCCTGGACCCGTTATCGCGGCAAGCCGCGAGGAATGTAACCTGAACGCGACTCTGTCGCGCATTCACACGAATAGGAACAAAATGCCTATTCGACTAACGACTAACTGACTATTTTGAGGAGACTATGACGATGAAACCAAACCCATTGCTCAAACAACTTGGTCTGGCAGACGATGACCGCGCGGTGATCATCCACACCGATGACATCGGGATGTGCCAGGCGTCGCTGGCGGCTTACGCCGACCTGGTCGAGGTAGGCCTGATTTCCGCATCTTCGACGATGGTCCCGTGTCCCTGGTTCCCTGCGACGGCGGAGTTTTGCCGCGCGCACCCCGACAAGGTCGATATGGGCGTCCACATCACACTGACGAGCGAGTGGCGCAGCGGCTATCGCTGGGGGCCAATTTCGACACGTGATCCGGCGTCCGGTTTGCTGGATGAGGCAGGCTATTTACCGTATACCTCGGAGGAAGTGCAGGCACACGCGACCCCAGAGGCCGTGCGTCGTGAAATCCAGGCACAGGTGCAACGCGCGGTGGCGGCGGGCATCGATGTGACGCATATCGATACACATATGGGCACGGTCTTCGATCCCAAATTCCTGGAAAGCTACGTGCAGACGGCGGTGGAGTATCGCGTCCCGCCGATGCTGGTGCGCAAGGACGAGGCCGGCATCCTGGCAATGGGCATGGGATTTACGCCTGAGACGGCGGCAGGGCTGGCGCGCCACATCGAGACGTTGACGGCAATGGGGCTGCCGATGGTGGATGATGTTACCTTTGTGCCGTTCGTACCGGGTGAGGACCACGTCGCGCGCACGCAGCAGTTTCTTACGCAGTTGCCACCGGGGCTAACTTATCTCATTATCCACCCTTCCGTGGACACGCCGGAATTGCGGGCAATCATCCCCGAAGGCTGGCAGGTGCGCGATGCCGAATATCGTACGTTCTGCGACGAACGATTGCGCACCACGTTCCGCGATGCGGGCATTCACGTGATCGGCTGGCGCGTGCTGCGCGACATGCTACGGCAGGCGTTGTAACGTTCTCAGTTGAGACCCCAAGGGTTTCCCAAACCCTTGGGGTCTTTTTTATTCTTCCCACTGTACCTCCGGATAGGCGGAAGAGGGGCCATCGAGTAAGGGCGCTTCCTCGCCGCGCAGGTGTTTATCGAAGAAGGCGACGAGATACGTCTCGTTGATCTCCATCACGCGTCGCGCCGGAAGTGGCCCTTTGACGCCGAGGAGCGGCGCTAACGGCGAAATGGCCGGCACGGCGACGAAGTCGTAGTGCGTTGTTCCGTCGATGGTCACAAAGTACGCCGTGTTGCGCATCGCATCGTAGAGTTGGCGCTGGCGAGTGTAATTCTCACCATCGTTGCCCCACGTAGCACTGTTCATCATCAACAGCGGTTGCGTTAATCCCTGCACGATCACTTCATCCGCAACCGGTTCGACCCAGGCGTCCATCCCCAGGACGGCCTGGCAGCGCGGGTCTTCTGCGCACACTTGTACCACCGCACCGCCGCCAGTGGAATGGCCAAAAAATCCTACGTGTTCGACGTCTAGCCGACCAGTGAAACGCCCGTCGGGGTCGGCAGCATTGAGCTGTGCCATTTGGTCGAGGACAAACCGCGCGTCGGCAGCGTAGGTCTGCACCAGGATTTGGGATGCCTGGTCATCATCCTCTGCACTACCATCGCCACGCAACGCGCGCGGGTCGTTGGGTGCAACACGTCCATCGGGGAAGATGGTGATGAGCGCCCCGTAGGTATGATCTGCGCTGACAACGACGTAGCCGTGTGAAACCAGTGCCTCGATCTGATCCGGGTTGATGTTGCGGAAACCGCCCCATCCATGCACGTAGATGACCACTGGATAGACGGCCTGGTGATCGGAGATCGGCGCGCCGGCGTGGGCATGCGTGTAAGCCAGCGCCGTTTGATCGATCAGAAAGCGTGGAAAGCGACTCCAGGCAGCCATTGCCCGGCTCGTTGTTACACCGCCGGCCAGCCAGCGCTCGGGACGTCCACGTGTTGGTTCGGCGGGATACCACACTTGCACCATCAACTCACGAGGGCCGCCGGGCGCGTTGCCGTAGATCTCTACGCGGCTGGCGTCGATCCAATGGTAGGTGACAGTTCCGATGGGATACGGTCCGCTGGGGCGGGGGAAGCGCGGCACGGGCAGTAAAATCAACAGCGCTGCGCCGAGAATGAGGCCCACCAGGGCCAGAATCAGCCCCGCGCGTTTCGGTGGCTTTTCCTCGTTACGATGTGGAACCAGGGTGACACTTATCAGCCCCACGGTCGTGGCGTACGCCGGTAACATTTGCCACCGGTATCCTTCGAGAAGCAGATGAACCACGAGACACAATCCACTCACCCCGGCTAAGCCGATGCCTAACGCGTGCTGTTTGCGCAATGCTCGGACCCATGTCACCACAAGCAGAGCTAACGTGAGCACTACAGTGCTGGCTTCAAAAAAACGCATAGATGCCTCC
>JBJYXQ010000700.1:5838-14261 GCA_046260035.1 Anaerolineae bacterium | reverse complement strand
CAAGTATTTCCTGTGTAACCATCCTGAAACATGACTTTAACCGCCATTCACCTAATCATGTGTTAGGATTTAAGTAGCTATTCAACCAGAAACCCTCGCGATGGTTATAGACAGGTTTTGATATATGAAAATTCATAGCCTTCGCGACGATAGAACTAGTCTATGTCTGAGTTTATGCAAGTCAAGTATATCTGTATTGGGGACCAGGGACTGAGGAGTTAAGTATGGCGCTTATTGTAGTAATCGAAGAGAGTCCACTGATGCGACCGGCGCTGCGCGATCTGCTTCAACTCGAAGGCCACACGGTCATCACGACCGCGCGTGCCGATGAGGCTTTGGGGCTTCTTGATGATGTCATCGGCGTGGAATTGGTGGTGGCGAACTTCGCTATGCCGGAGATGGATGGCGCGACGTTGGTGCAACGGTTGCGCGCGGATGCCAAGTATCAATCGGTGCCAGTTCTGATGCTGGCTTTGGATGGAGATCAAAAGGTGAGTCGGCAAGCGCTCGATGCCGGCGCCAATAGTTGTCTTGTGCCACCGATCACGGTAGAGGGGTTGAAAAGTGCTGTCAAACACATACTCAACGGCGATAGAAGTGGATGAGGAACGCGAGGATTATGACTTTCTCCAAATGCCTACGGTATCGGCAGGGAATTGGGCGAGTTATTTTCTTTCCGTTCCTACGTTCCCGGTACGGATGGAAGCGGGAAATGAGAGGTCGCTAATGTATAGATTGGAGCCAGAAGTGGAAATCGCCTCCGTGGAAACGCTACGGGACTTTGCAATTGTGACCGTGGGCGAGCGGATGGATATCTTCAACGCACCATCGTTGATGGCACAGTTGAACCAGCTTGTGGCCGATGGAGCGACAGACTTCATCGTCGATCTGACGGCAGTGCGGGTGGTAGATGCCGACGGCGATTATCCCCTGTTGCACCTCCTCAAGTGTGCCCAGGAAGTCGGTGGCAGCGTGCATCTGGTTTGTCCGGTCGGCAATCCAATCCGCGTGTTTTACGAAATGATGCGGCTGGATACGCTGTTCGAGATCACTGAGACGTTGGAAGAAGTCCTCGTCAATCTGGAACTATCGCCGGAAGGGATCTAGGTCCGGCGGATCTGGAGATCCAGCGGATCTAGGGATCCGGCGATAGTTTGTTTTTCTGTTCCCTCGCAGTCGTTGACATTCTCCTTGCCGTTCCTATAATACACAGTATGCAGTCTTCTTTGTATACACGCACCCAAGATTCCATCGCTATGTTGCATCCGCAATTGGTGAAGATGCGGCGCGATTTTTATATGCATCCTGAGCTTTCCGGAGAGGAGCAGCGCACGGCACGGGTGATCGCCGACCGGCTGCGCGACCTAGGTCTGGCTGTGCGAACTGGCGTGGGGGGACACGGCGTTGTAGGCGTATTGGAGGGAGCGCATCCCGGTCCCATCGTGGCCTATCGCACCGATATGGATGCGATGCCCGTGCATGATATGTTAGAGACAGACTATCGCTCGCCAGTTCTGGGTGTTAAACATGCTTGCGGGCACGATGTCCACATGACGGTGGCACTCGGCGTGGCCCAAACGCTCGCAACACTGCGGGACGAACTCACCGGAACAGTCCACTTTATCTTTCAACCGGCAGAGGAATCCATGGAGGGCGCGCGCGCGATGTTGGCGGAGGATGTGCTCAGCACACCACCTCCGGAGGTCATTTTCGCGTTACATACTTTTCCAATCCCTGTGGGAACCATCGGCCTGGCGACGGAGGTGTGCCTGGCCGGGATGGAAGAATTCATTGTCCGCTTCCATGGTACGCCCGACAACCTCGAGATGGCGATGGCGCGCGCTACTTCTGCTTTGCGTACACACGTCACCGCACCGCCTACCAGCATGGCGACGTTTGATACGGTGGTGCGTGCGATGCGCGCTGGTGAGATCCAGCAGGGCGAGATTCTGGTAAGCTGCTGGCCGCTGGTGGATTTCCCCGGTTTGGGTGATTGTCTGTTGGTGTTGGCGAGTTTTGCTTCTGTCGCGGCACAGGATGCCGCACGCACTCATGTCCGCACGGTGTTGGACGCCGTTGCTGCCGAATCGGGCACGACATACGATCTTACCTCTACCTTCGGCAATCCGCTTCTGGTCAATGATGCTGCCATCGTCAGCGAAGTGCTGCCATTGCTCGAGACGACGGTCGGCCCAGAGAATGTCTGGTTGTTCCACTCGTTGTATCCCTTCGCTCACGAAGATTTTGCACTGTACCTGGAGCGCGTACCAGGCGCGCTGCTCTGGTTGGGAATTGCCAACCCAGAGAAGGGGATCGCCAGTCTTCTGCACGCCTCTGATTTCGACGTGGACGAGGACGCGCTCGTAATCGGTGTGCGGGTGGTCACCCGCATCCTGCTGCACTTCCTCGAATCCTCCACATAGTTTGGCAGGGCTATCGCAGTTAACTTCGTACTTCCCTTTCCGTGTGTGGAAAGCAGAGATTAGGTTGTGTGTTTTTGGGCGCGCTCCACGCGCCAAAAACACACAAAAAATATAGTTGTCTTACCCCGCGCGAAGTATCGGTAGAGGCGTAGCCCTAAAGTGCAGTAGCCTTGGAATATGTGCTTGATTGCCGGTGCGTTCGCGCTATAATATCTAGGTTGCAAACAAACCATCTTCAAACACATTGTGCGTTATGGACCAGACTGAAACAAAACCGAAAATACTCTACATTGACGATGCCCCTTCGTCTAGGCGGCTCGTGGAACGTTTGCTGTCCTCGCATTATGCGTTTTTTGAGGCACCGGACGGCCTGACCGGGATCGATCAGGCCGTAGCCATCCAACCGAATTTGATTCTGGTCGACTTGAATCTTCCCCAATTCACCGGCTATGAAGTTGCAGCCCGCGTGAAGGTTTTGCTCCCCAATGTTCCCGTTGTCGCGTTGACGGCAGATATGGCTGAGCACGTGCGCGAGCATGCGCTGGCCTCTGGGTGCGACGGCTACATCGCCAAACCTATCAACGCGGATACCTTCGAGGAGCAAATTGCGCACTTCCTGGGCGGACGCCGCGAGATGTTGGAGGATGACAGTTTCCGCGATGCTTACCAGCAGACGTTGGTGGCGCGTATGGAAGAGAAAGTCCGTGAATTGACGCGTGCGCTGAAGAGCAATGCGGAGCTGAACGAACAACGCGATCAGTTGCTGCTGGAAACCCAGCGCCGTGCGCGGCTCTTGGAGGCGACGGCACAGGTTGGACGCAGCGTCACCTCCATTCTCGACGCCGATGCGTTGCTCAAGGAGACCGTCAATATCCTCTGCGATGCTTATGGCTTCTACTACGCTGGTATTTTCCTGGTTGACGCTCCAGGAGACTGGGCTGTGCTGCGGGCCGGACGCGGGGAGGCCGGTGCGGAGATGATCGCCGAGGGGTACAAGCTTAAGATCGGTGGTCAGTCGATGGTGGGGATGGCGATTGCCGAGCGCCGGGCGCTGTTCGCGCAGGATGTGAAAGAGGAGCCCCTGCACTTCAAAAATCCACATTTGCCGCTGACGCTTTCGGAGATGGCGCTGCCTTTGATTGTGGGAACGGGTGCCCAGGTGCGCATTATCGGCGCGGTGTCGGTGCAGAGCGAGGAAGAAGCGGCTTTTACCAGTGAGGATATGACGACCCTGCAAACCATGGCTGATCAGTTAGCCATTGCCATCGATAATGCACGGTTGCTCAAGGATTTGGAGGCGACCCACGCCGAGCTGGTGCGGACCAAGACATTTGAAGCCATCGCCACGGCGACAGGTGAGGCCATTCACTGGGTAGGGAACAAAGCCGCGCCGATTCCGGGCAGCATTGCCCGGGTGCGCGAAGACCTGGTGAAATATCTGCTGATGGCGCGCGCGTTGGTAGAAGAAGCGCCGCCAGAACTACAAGAGCACAAATTTGCGCAGATGATCCTCGCGACCGAAGCAGCACTCACCGGTCAGGATGCCGGTTTAGATCTGGCGGAACTGCGCGAAGCATTGGCCCACCAACCGCTCCGGCGGTTGCAGCGTATGTTGAACCTGGATTCCATTTTCGAGGATCTGGATATCGTCGAGAAGAGCGCGCGCGCGATTTTGAACATCAAAGAGGATTTGATCGGGCCAGCGCGGCAGAAACACCTGGAGCCGGTGCGGCTACCTGATTTGTTGCGCGAGACGGTACGCTCGATGGCGATTCCCAAGGCGGCTGTGCGTTATCTCCTCGTGGAAGATGTGCTGCCCGTTTTGGCCGATCCCGAACAGTTGACGCACGTCTTCATCAACCTGATCAAAAACGCGATGGAAGCGATGTACCAGGTGGAAGACAAGAAACTCTTCATTTGGGTGCGCTCGGCGGATGATCCGAACTTTGTGGTCACAGATGTGACGGACAACGGGAGCGGGATTCCGCCGGAGATCATCGACAAAATCTGGGTCACATTCTACACGACCAAGGGCGACCGAGGTGGCACGGGCCTGGGACTGTCCGCGTGTGTTAAAATTATCAATCAGTTGGGGGGAAAAATCACCGTCGAGAGTGTGGTGGGCGAGGGGACGACGTTCAGCGTATATCTGCCGGTGATGAAAGCGTAGTGGCTCCAGACTACAAAAGTCTTGGCTATACCCTAACGAAAGGAAAAGTGTATGAAAGAGGAAGTGAAGGTCTTAATCGTCGATGACGAAAAGCTCGTATTGCGGAGTATCGAGAAGACGCTGTTGCGCGCCGGCTTCGATGTGGAAGCTGTCAACGATGTGACGGCGGCGCTGGCGTTATTCAAGGAGACGATGGCGAGTGATGCGCCTTTCGACATCGCCGTTTTGGACCTGAACATGCCGAATTTTGCTGGGTATGAAGACCCCACCGCGGGCTTGCAGTTGTTGAGCAAGCTCCTGGAAGTGCACCCTGGCTTCCCGGTGATCGTGCTGACAGCCTTCGACGAGGTTGAACGCGCCAAAGATGCTGTCCGGCGCGGCGCGCGTGCTTATTTCGTCAAGGGCCGTGAAGCGGATCTGATCGCATTGGTGGAGCGTATCATCAAGGGCTGACCATTCCCCCATTTCTCGTGTGAAGGAGTAAATTATGGATAAATCAGAGTTAAACGAACGCCGTGCGGCTCTGCTAAATGCCGGGGCGCTCGTAAGTCGCAGTATTACGTCGATTCTTGATCCGGATGCTTTATTGCATCGGACCGTCGATATTATTTGTGTCGCCTTTGACTTTTATTATGCCGGTGTTTTCTTGCTCGATGAGACCGGGGAATGGGCCATCTTGCACGCCGGACGCGGCGAGGCTGGGGCAGCGATGGTGGCCGAGGCGCACAAGTTGCGGGTGGGAGGCCAGTCGATGATCGGCACGGCGACCGGAAACAACAAGGCGTTGATTGCCCTCGACGTGGGTGACGAGCCGGTGCATTTCAAGAACCGCTATCTGCCGTTGACGCGCTCTGAAATGGCGCTGCCGTTGGCCGTTGGCGTGGGCGAGCAAGCGCGTGTCATCGGCGCACTAACTGTGCAGAGTGTGGAAGAAGCCGCATTCTCCGAAGACGACATCATGGCGCTGCAAGCCATGGCCGACCAGTTGGCGGTGGCGATTCAAAACGCGCGATTATATTCGGAAAACGCACGCCTGTTGGAACAGGCCAAGCGCCGCGCACGGTTGCTGATGGCGGCGGCAGATGTGGGCAAGGGGGTTACATCGATTTTGGACTTGGATGAGCTCCTGCACAAGATGGTCGACATCATCTGCGACGCGTATGGCTTCTACTATGCCGGTGTTTTTCTACTCGACGAGATGAGGGACTGGGCTGTTTTGCGTGCCGGACGGGGTGAAGCCGGCGCGGCGATGGTGGCCGAGGGCCATAAGCTGCGAGTTGGCGGACAATCGATGATCGGGGCTGCGGTCGCCGAGCGCCAGGCGCACATTGCACTGGACGTGGGAGGAGAAGCCATTTTCTTCAAGAACCCCCATTTGCCGATGACGCGTTCCGAGATGGCGCTTCCCCTGGTAGTGGGCGCGGGCGAGCAAGCGCACGTCATCGGCGCGGTGACGGTGCAGAGCGAGCAGGAGGCAGCCTTCAGCGAGGAGGATATCAGTTCGTTACAGGCGATGGCCGATCAACTGGCGGTGGCGCTGCACAATGCCCATCTGCTGCGCGAATTGGAGGAAGCGCATGCGGAGTTGGTGCGCACCAAGACCTTCGAGGCTGTGGCGACGGCGACCACCGAGGCCATTCATTGGATCGGCAACAAAGCGCTGCCAATCGCGGTGAGTGTGCAGCGGCTGCGCGAGGATTTGATGCGTCTGTCGGGTGTGGACGCGGAGGTCATCGAGTCGATGCACGAGGATTTAACGCTGATTGAAGCCAGCGCGCGGTTGATCGCGCAGGTAAAGGAGCACCTCATCGGTCCGGCTCGCGAGTACATGCCGGCACCGGCGATGATCGAGGATGTGGTAAAGGATACGGCGCAGATGATGGATATTGCGCCGGAGGTGATCCATTTCACCGTTGCGCCTGATCTGCCTCTGGGCGTTGCCGACACCACGCAGTTAAGTCGTGCATTCCGCTATGTCCTACAGAACGCGCTGGAGGCTTCGGGAGATCTGGATGCGCCACGTATCGATGTAGAGATCGACCTGGTCGAGGAGAAAGGTTCAAAAGCTGCAAAAGGGTTACGCTATGTGGTGACGCGCATCGCTGATAATGGTTCTGGTGTAACCGATGCCAATTTGGATAAGATATGGGTCTCTTTCTACACCACCAAAGGCGCGAAACATGCCGGATTGGGGTTGCCGGCTTGCCTACAAATCCTTAAGCAGATCGATGGTAAGATGGGGGCGCGCAAGCGTCCAGAAGGGGGAATGGTCTTCGAATTGTACGTGCCTGTGTATAGCGGCGGCACGGCGAACGGCGCAGCGAAGCTACCATCGGGCAAGCGATTTTTGCTCGTCGATGATGACGATGTATGGAGCCGCTTTGTCGAGCAGACGTTGACCGAGGCGCAGAATACCGTTACCCGCATAGCAGAGGCCGAGCCCGATTGGGCGCTTGAAGACGGTGCTGACTACGATGGGATCATTGTGGACAATGTGTTGGCCGCGGCGGACAGTGCAGCGGTGTTGCGGCAGATTGCCAAATCGGGCATGGCGGCAAAAACGCTGGTGGTGGCTTCCAGCCTGCGCGTCGAGCAGATGACGGACTTGCTGCATCTTGGCGTGCGTGATGTGTCGATTAAACCATACACTCCCGCAGCGTTGGCAGAAAAGCTGGGATAGCGGGAATCCTTGCTAAAGTTGCGAATGAAATGAGAACCGGAGTTTTCACAAAACTCCGGTTCTTTTATGAAGCATCAAATTCGGCAACTGCATTAGGGTAGGGCGCTAAAGCCTCCCGTAACGTGTCCATCAACCTGGGACGTTCTTCCGGCGGGATAAAGGCAGCCTCAGCAGAATAGCGCAGCATGCGGTAGATCATACGTTCCTCGATGCCAAGGGCGGCGACGGAGACAACGTATTCGTCGGTGAGGGTGGTGTCGCTGATGCTCGGATCATCGGTGTTGAGGGTGACGTGTAGCCGCAAATTGTAGAGATCGAGCAAAGGATGCTGTCCCATGCCATGCACAGCTCCGGTTTGCAAATTGCTCGTGGGGCAGACTTCCAATGCTACTTTTCTATCGTAGAGTAGTTGGACAACGACGGAATCCTCAATGGAATGAATGCCATGGCCGATGCGTTGCGCGTCGAGGTGTTTGACGGCGGTATAGACGCTCTGCGCTCCGGCCCATTCTCCGGCATGGATAGTGATGTTCACACCGGCCTGGCGGGCGCGCCGGAAAGGTTCCAGGAAACGCTCGGCAGGAAAGTTGACTTCATCTCCGACCAAATCAATCCCTCGCACCAGGTCCCCAAAATGTGCGATGCTGAGTTCAACAATCTCATAGGCAGTTTTGAGCGATTCCTTACGGGGGATGGTTAAAATCAGGCAGGTGCGCGTGCCAGTTTCAGCTTGCGTGCTGCGAGTCGTTTCCTTAACCCATTCGACTGCGTCATTCATCGAGAAGTTTTGGGTGTTCGCCAGGGCTTCGGGGTTAAAGCGGAGTTCAAGGTAGCGGATATTGTCGTTTGCAGCATCGATAATCGCTTCGCGTACCACGCGCTGTACCACTTCTTTGGATGTGTAGAAATTCCGCAGCAGTTCAAACTTTCCCAGGAAGCGCTGGTAGTCGGGTGGGTCATCGGTGACTTGAACGTAGGGGCGTAGTTGCTCGACCTCGTAACTCGGTAGGTCGATGCCATGCTCCAAGGCAATCTCGGCCAGAGTATCCAGCCGCAGCGATCCTTCGAGATGTCGGTGCAGGTCGATTTTCGGAAGATTATTTGCCCATTCCCACAACGTACCTGCGGTCTGAGGTGGCTTGGTAGTGCC
>JBJYXQ010000700.1:0-5738 GCA_046260035.1 Anaerolineae bacterium | reverse complement strand
AGCGGCCTCGGTAGCGGCTGCGGTGTGTGGGATATCTCGTAAGTCTTGAACCATAATTCAACGCTCCATCTCGGTTGCTATAAAGGCGCTGTTTCGAGCGTTTCTCACGTTATCTCTATATTATATCAGATGAAGAAAATACGCCAGCTTGATTTTGACGGCGCGCACCTAGCGTCGTCGAAAGAGCCAACCCCAATAAATGATGGCGCTCACGAGATTGATGCCGATGCCCAGTGCCAGGGGAAGATAGAACACCACCAGGGCGAATTTGACATTGAGTACTCCAACGGGTTGTTGCGCCAGTGCCGCATTACACTGAAAGATATAGCTCAATGTCGCGAGGATTAGCAAAGCACTGCCGAGATCGAAACCGCGATAATAGGCTCGCATCTTGGTCACTTCGCTCATCCTGCGACTCAGAACCCGCAGCAGCCAACTGGTGTAAAGGATGCCGATCAAAACTCCCGCGCCGAGATGGGAGGTGAGAATTTCAGTATCGGTCATGACCTCGTTCCCCCATCATTTTTTCATAGAGTAGGTTACCTAGTCCAATCAGCAGCAGTCCGGAGAATAAAAACAAGACGTCTGCGACCGGATCTCCGGCGAAATCTGGTTGAGCTTCGTGGGTGAAGATGCGAACTAGGTAACGCACTGCGCCGACACCGGTGAACAGGATCGGAATCAGGTAAAGCTGGTACCACGTTTGCTGCTGGGATGTGCGCTCAAAGAAGTGCGCAATCGCCAGCAGAATGATCTGGAGAGCGATAATCCCTATCCAGATGAGACTGCCCAGAACGATTCGTAGAGGAATGGCGGACACGGTGCTCTATCTTCTCACAAAGGCTCTCATAAATGAATCGGTCATCCGTTTGGGCGTGCCGCTCAATAACCCTTCTCGCCCCTCGAAGGGTTGCAGCACCTTAATGCCGTGACTGTTGATTTCGTATTGGCGGATTGCGCTATCGTGCGCACTGCCGCGCATTTTTAGGACGATGATGGCACGCTGTACCACGCTTTCGATTTCGACGTAACGTAGCATGATGTACGTGTCGGCCAGGAATTGGATGCTGGCATCGAGCTGGCCTTCGATGCCCTCGCCGAAAAGGTGAGAGCTCTCGCGCGTCAGGATGAGCGTCAAATCCTGGCGTTTCAGCGCGTTGAGATAACCGTATAGCAGTTTGCGCAATTCCACGGGGTCCTGGCGCAGGCCTTCGAAATGGGTAATGCTGTCGATGAGCATATGTTGTGCTCCCATTTCGGCGATCAGGTTTTGGATGGTCCCTCCGACATTTTCCAGATCTGCTTTGGTCACTTCTGGACTGCTCATAATGATCTTGAGCCGGTTCTGACGCTCCAGTTCCCGAAAATCCCACCCGAAAGATGCTGCGTCGCGGTAATACTGCTCGGGGAACTCCTCGAAGGTCAGGATGAGGCCCGGTTCGCCACGGAGCGCGCTTTCGTAGATGTATTGCATCCCCAGGGTGCTCTTGCCGGTTCCCGGTGCACCTTCGACCAGGTTGGCCGTGCGGGGCAGAAATCCGCCGTTCAACATCGCATCCAATCCTGGTATGCCCGTGGTGACTCTCGTTTGGTTTTGCATGGTCATCCTCCTCAGTGCCGGACCATATGATAGATGACTTTGCGTCGGAACTCTTGATCTTGCGTTGCTTCAACGAATTGCTGTAGACGTGTTCTGATTTCTGGATCAGCCTTCAGCATATAGACTCGCATATTCTCTACCGGCATTTCTACGAGCAGCCCTTGACTCGCGAGGTCTTGCAACTCGGTCTGTACGTCTTCGGCGGTGCGTCCAGCATACCGCGCAATGTTTTCGCTGGTGTCCATTGTGTGTGGGTTCTCGTGGAAGAAACGCAGCAAATCCCATTTGACAAACGAGTCCACGTAAGTTGTCAGGAAATCGAACAACTCCGGATCCATATCTTTTACGACACGCGCGGTCAAGTCCTCTCTTCTCATTGTGCCTCTCAACCTTGTTGCAGTATCCTTGCTTGATTATCCTGGCAAAAGTGTATGAACGCGATTATTCCTTGACGTAGCGGACGACGTTCGCCCGTCGATCTGCTCTCAGATGGCAGTCTTTGTACTTTCTGCCGCTGCCGCAGAAACAAGGATCGTTGCGGCCGAGTTTCCGCCCCCCCGTACTGGCCCGCGCAGGCGTAGGCTTGGACGCGGCATTTGCGCTGCCACCACTGGTGCGGAGCACGGGACGTCGCGGCTGACCCGCCAGGCGGTGCTGTGTACGCGGCTGTTGTGGTATCACGAACAGTGAGCGCACGATCTGTGCCTGCACCGAACGCAACATCTCCTGGTATGTCTCGTACGCTTCTTTTTGGTAGGCGACAATGGGCTTCTGCTGTCCGATGGCGCGCAATCCGATACCTTCGCGGAGCATATCCAGGTCCGTCAGGTGCCGGACCCAGTGCCCATCCAACTGTTGAAGCATCAACTGCCGGTCCCGAAAAACACGCACCACATCGACGACAACCTGCTCGACCTGCTCCTCGATCTCCGTCGGCATACGTCGGATGGGTTGATCGTACCACTGCGCGACGACATCTCGCCCAATGCGTGTGTCAACCGTCTCAACCATCATCGCGAAATCAGGCCGGGGCGTCTCCGACAATGCTTTCAGCGAGACTTCCTCCTGGCGCATCGAGTGATAGCTGCCCTCGCCTAATTGCTGGTTAAGCAGCCAATAGGCACGGTCAGCCTCCTTGACGCACGTTTCGATGATCTCCTCCGGGCTCAGGCTATCGAACTTTTGGGCCGTGAAGTTGTACAGCGCCGGGACGGCTTGGCGCAGTTCCGCGACCATCCCTTCGATATCCCACTCGTCCTCGTAGCCCTGCGTTTTGGGCTCGACGATGTGGCGGATTTCGGACGTCACCATCTCCAGCAGATCATCGTGCAGGTCTTCGCGACTGAGGATCTTGGCGCGTTCCTTGTAGACGACCTCACGTTGTTTGTTGACGACGTCATCATATTCGAGCACGTGCTTGCGGATGTCGAAGTTATAGCCTTCGACGCGCTCTTGGATGGACTCGATGGCCCTGGCAATGGCGCCAAATTCCAGCGGGGCTTCTTCCAGCCCGGCGCGATCCATCCAGGGCGCCAGGCGTTCGCCGCCGAACCGGCTTAGCAGTTCGTCTTCCAGCGAGATGTAGAAACGGCTGGAACCGGGGTCGCCCTGCCGCCCGGCGCGCCCGCGCAACTGGTTGTCGATGCGCCGCGCCTCATGGCGCTCGGTGCCGATAACGTGCAGCCCACCCAGGGCATAGACGCGCTGGCGGTCAGCATCGCACTTTTGCACACGGTCACGAAGGATTTTGGCCCACGGCTCTGGATAATGGGTTGTAGGATCCTCGCCCTCGCGCGCCATTTTGAATGCCTCTTCCCAATCCAGCGAGTGGATTTCGGTCAGGTCGAATTGCTCCCGGCGCAGGTCGTCGCGGGCCATGCCTTCGGGATTACCGCCCAAGAGGATGTCCACACCACGCCCGGCCATGTTGGTGGCAATCGTCACCGAGCCCGGTTGCCCGGCCTGCGCGATGATGACGGCTTCCTGCTCGTGATACTTGGCATTGAGAACGTTGTGCGGGATCCTGCGCGCCTTGAGCATCTTTGCCAGCCGCTCGGATGTCTCGATGGCAGTCGTGCCCACCAGCACAGGTCGCCCGGCTTCGTGCGCGGCGGCGATCTCGTCAATCACGGCCTTGAACTTCGCCGACTCGGTTTTATAAATTTGATCGGGCATATCCAGGCGGCGGTAGAAGCGCATGCCAGACGTCGCCTCATCCGGTCCGTCGAAGACGGTGACTTTGTAGTTGTGATCTTCGGATAACACACCGGCAAAAGCGACGCCCGATTCTTGTGGCGGTACGGTGTGTTCGGTCAAGTCCCCGAACTGCGCCTGGTATTCCACATTGGTGGGGAGGACAATGACTTCCAGCCCGTAGATTTTGCGCAATTCCTCAGCCTCGGTTTCCGCCGTACCGGTCATCCCGCCGAGTTTGTCGTACATACGGAAGAAATTCTGGAACGTGATGGTTGCGTAGGTAAGCGACTCGCGCCGCACTTCCACGTGTTCTTTGGCTTCGATGGCCTGGTGCAGGCCTTCCGAGTAGCGTCGCCCGAACATCATACGGCCCGTGAATTGGTCCACGATGATGATTTCACCATCGCGCACGACGTATTCTTTGTCGCGTTCGTAAAACTCTTTGGCGCGCAGGGCATTGTCCAGGTAGGCGAGCATGTGCGCGTGCTGGGGATCGTAGATATTCTCCTCTTCGGGGATGTTGAGCATGCGCTCAATCTTGGCGGTGCCCTCTTCGGTTAGGATGGCGATTTGACTGCGCTCATCCACTTCGTAGTCTTCGTCGCGGTGCAGGCGAGGCACCAGGCCCGCAAAACGTTGGTACAGCTCGGAGGACTCTTCTGCCGGCCCGGAGATGATAAGGGGGGTGCGGGCTTCGTCGATGAGGATGCTGTCCACCTCATCAACGATGGCGTAATGGAGCTGGCGTTGCGTGCATTGGTTCAGATCGATGACCATGTTGTCGCGCAGATAATCGAAGCCGAACTCGTTGTTGGTGCCGTAGGTGATGTCGCTGCGATATGCTTCGCGACGCGTGATGGGGCGTAAGTGTTGGTAGCGGTCGTCTGCGGAACTATACTCGGGGTCGTAACGGAAAGAGGCTTCGTCGGGCCTTCCCGCGCCGGATTGGATCACGCTGACCTCGACGCCAAGTGCGTGGTAGACCGGCCCCATCCATTGCACGCCGACTTTTGCCAGATAGTCGTTGGGCGTCACCAGATGGACCCCCAGACCTTGCAGTGCATTGAGGTACATCGGCAGCGTGGCGACCAGGGTTTTCCCTTCGCCCGTGCGCATCTCGGCGACCTGGCCTTCGTGGAGGATCATTCCTCCGATCATTTGGACGTCATAATGGCGCAGGCCGATGGTGCGGCGGCTCGCCTCGCGGACGGCGGCAAAGGCTTCCGGTAGGATGTCATCCAAGGTTTCGCCAGCTTGCAGACGCTCTTTAAAAGTGTGGGTTTGTGCCTGGAGTTCTTCTGAGGACATCTGTTGGAATGCCGGTTCCAGCGTGTTGATTTCTTGTACTGTCTTCTGCATCCGCACGATCGCGCGCCGATTGGGGTCGCCGAAGACACGTTTTAGGAAGCCCTTTGCCATCCTATTCTCCTAGTTGATAATTGTTTTCATTATACCATAGGCAGGGCGCGATACAATAATGGCGGTAGACGGTATAGGATTTTGTCATTCTCCTGGTACAATGACCTAAAGGCTTTGCCAAATACAAAAGCTGCTTTAGCGGAAAAATGACGCGCAAATCTCTCTTGGTTCCCGAGGGGGAGTCAATGGGCTGTTTGCTAATCCATTACATCCGTTGGCTGTTAACGGCTTGGCCCCCCGGCGAGGGGGAGTCCGGGGGGCCACCAGCCAAGGAAAGGAGGAGAGGTGCGATGGATTTATTCAAACCATCTAAGTCGGGTACCAACTTCGTTGGGAACCAACCTCAACCTCATTCATTTCTATCATAGCGATTTTCAAGGCGAAAAATAGTGACGAATGACTTGTTCTCGTGTGACGTAACGCCATGCGGAATAGGGCCTCTTTTCCAGCTCAATAAGGGGCGTTTTGCGGTTGCGGACGCAGTCCGCAATCGCAAAAAGCCCCTCTTAACGGCGAGATAAAA